>DATLHT010000306.1:0-2926 GCA_035539795.1 Burkholderiaceae bacterium | reverse complement strand
TACCCGGGAAGCGCTGGCGCAGCTGCAGGCCTCTCATCACGCCCAGAGCTTGACGCTGGCCACCATCCAGGCGGAGAACGCCGGCCTGCAGCAACGGCTCGCCGACCGCGCCGCCGAAGTGGCGACGCTCGATCACCAACTCACCCAGGCGCGCGCCCAGTTCGAGCACTACCAGGAAGCGACCGCGGCGCAGCGCGCCGAAGAACGCCAGGGATACGAGCAGCGTATCGCGCGCCTCGAGCAGGAGCTGGCGGGCGCCAACCGGCACGTGGCAGCCCAGCAGTCGACGCTCGGTCAGCAGGAGGCGCGCATCGCCCATCTGACGACCGACCAAGCGAACCTGCAACAGGCGTTGCGAACGGCGCAGGAAGCATTGACGGCCGAGCGATCGGTGCGGGAGCGTCTGGCTGACCGACTGGAAGACGCCATCACGACAAAAGAAGGTCTCGCCGCACAGCTCGCCATCGCGCAACAACAATGCACCGAGATCAGGATGGAATTGGCGGCCAAAGAACGCGAAGCTGGCATGCTGACCGATCAAGCCCGGCGCGCCGAGGAGCGCGTCGACCAGTTGTCCGAGGAAAAGCTCGCATGGCGGCAGGAGCGCACGACGTTTGAGCACCGCTTGCTGTCGGCGGAACAGAAAGCGGCGGCCCTTAGCGGCTCAGCCACCACGCCGTGAAAGCGGCGAGATCCGCGTGCCGCGAATGGGCCCACGCTAAGTCATCGCCCGTATTCGGCGATCCGTTCGGCTCGCGCAAGACCAGCGCTGCGTGGATATCGCTCGAAATGCCACGTAGATAAGGCAGGAAGTCGTCCACAAACGCCACCGGTCGTAGTTCGCTTAGCGCCGCCGCCTTGGGGCTGGCATCGAGTCCCGCATTCGCCGTAGCGATCACGCGCTCGATCGGAAAGCCGCCATCGCGCAGGTTCCGCAAACGCGCCGCCTGAAAATGCGCCTCGATAGCGCTCACGCATACTAGCTCGTAACCGGCAGCTACCAAAGCATGGCAGGCGTCGACGGCACCGGCGATCGTGGGAATGGTCGACCAATACTGATGATCGAAGCAGGCCCGGAATTGCGCCAGTTCGGCGCCAGAAAGCCGCCGCACTTCCCAGCGGTCGATCGGCCAGTAAGCGAGCGGGTCGCGCATGGCAGGCAACGTGCCGAATGCCTTGGCCCAGGCTTGGGCATACGCATGGTGGTAATCGAGGAGGACACCGTCGGCGTCCAGGGCGATGATTGGTTTCATAAGCGAATCATGCTAACGTCGAACCTCTCGTCCATCAAGCCACGCATGATTCTTTTCCTCGATTTCGACGGTGTTTTGCATCCGGAGATCTGTCATTCCGATGCCAATCTGCTGTGCCGCCTGCCTCTATTGGAAAGCGCACTGCGCGACTGCCCGCCGGTCGAGATCGTGATCAGCTCGACTTGGCGCGAGAACCGCACGCTGCCGCAGCTGCAGGCATTGTTCAGCCCCGATATCGGCGCGCGCATCATCGGCGTCACGCCCTAGTGGCGCGACCTCCAGGATGAATCGTCGATGGGAGTCTATGTTCGCCAGGCCGAGATCGAGGGCTGGCTGCGGCAAGCCGGCCGTGCATGGGAAGCGTGGGTGGCGCTCGATGACCAGCCATACCTGTTCCGGCCGTTCCTGCCCAATCTCGTGCGTAGCGACCCGGCCAGCGGGTTGACGGAAGCGGTGTGCGCGACGCTCATGCAGGAATTGCACACGGTTTGACAATGTACCCAGCCAGCCTTGAGATTTCCTTGGAAGTTATACGTAAATTATTGTATTTACGTATAACCATGCGACATAACCTATGAACAGGATGCGGTAATGATGCCTACGTACAGCGAACGTCAGGAACTGGCCAAACAATTTGCTGACCATGTCGCCCGGATGCAGCGTTGTCTGCATGCTGCCGGGCATCACGTCACGGAGGACGATATCGTCCGTGCATGGGTTGAGTATTCCAGCAATCTCTGTGCGGGCTGGCTGGGCCTGCCGGATGATGACGCGGCGTTGTTCGATATTTTGCGAAAACACCTGCCAACCCGTACCGATGATCAGGGCACCGTATGGCACGCGACCATCAAGGGTGCCGGCGACGGTAGTGGAGATGGGATTCTCGATCTGCCAGATGAGCTGCTGGCACGAATGGGCTGGACGGAAGGCGATCTCTTGACGATTGAAAAAACGGATTCTGGAGACTTGCTGCTACGGCGGGCAGAGAAGTAAGACCAACGTTGCCGGTGGCCATTGTATGAGGAATGTTGCAGGAATCTCCGCCGACCGACCTTCAACATGGGATTTATGTTGAATTATGTAGACGAACATAAATTGCACGAGCATCCCAAAGCGTATCAATTTGCACGAAAAGGACAATCACCCCAGCCCGCAATCAGGCAGTTCCAAACTGTTTTTCCTCACGCATCGGCATCGCACTGGATGCTTGACAGACCTGTCTCCGACGCAACAGCAAATACACCACTGGCACGACGAACATCGACAGCAGCGGCGCGGTGATCATCCCACCCACCATCGGCGCTGCGATACGCTGCATCACTTCAGAGCCGGCACCTGCGCCGATCATGATCGGCACCAGGCCGGCGATGATCACCGCCACCGTCATCGCCTTCGGCCGCACACGCAACACCGCTCCCTCGCGGATCGCATCGAGCAAGTCGGCTTCGCCGGCTTTGCCCTGGGCCAGGCGTGCTTCCCAGGCATGCTTCAGGTACAGCAGCATGATCACGCCAAATTCCGCCGACACCCCCGCCAGTGCAATAAACCCGACACCACTGGCGACCGACAAGTTATGACCGAGCAGCCATAGCAACCAAATGCCGCCAGCCAGTGCGAACGGCAGCGTCGCCATGATCAGCACCGCTTCGTCGAAACGCTGGAACGTCATGTAC
>DATLHT010000305.1:0-4050 GCA_035539795.1 Burkholderiaceae bacterium | reverse complement strand
CCCGCCATCAAGGCGCCGGTGGCGGTTTGAGAATCATCAGCGGCGCTTGAACCTGCCGTCAGGCGAGCGCCGGCCCGGAGCCACCCTGCTCTTTGGCCAGCACGACCTCCGCCGGCGCCACATCGCACACCACCACCGGCTCGTTGTTCTTGTTCCAGTCATGGATCACGCGAACCACGGCAAACAAGCGTCGATTCGAGCTGACGATGAGCTCACCCTTGATGGGGATGCGGCGCAGTCGAACCGGGCTGGCGTTGGCCATCTGTCCGGTGGCGGCATTGCGAAGAAACACGTCTTCCATGGTGACTCCTGGTGAAGTGACGCTTGAGCGGCTCGTGCTGTCACCAGAATGTCTGGCCCACCGTCAGCGCGCCATAGGTCTGGCTGGGGATTTTTCGTGACGAGCGAAATTCCGGTGATCGCTGCGTCACTTTGAACTGGATGAACAGCGGACCGCACGAGGCGGTGCGGCTGCGTGGGAAAGTCAGGCGCGCGGCGAGCACCGCATCCAGCACCAGAGGGCGGGATTTCACGCTGGGGCCTCGCCGGAAAACCGGCCCGTCCAGAAAGATGTTGTAGGCCATCAGGCGCGCTTCCAACGATGCCGCCAGTGAGCACTCCAGCCAGTCGAACACACACGAACGCCGAACAGGCAGCGAGGACTCTGCCTGCAAGCCGGACGAGGACATGGGTACAACGCGTGGTGACCTCTTTTTCTTGATTTCGATGTCGCCTGGTCGCGCAGGAATATCGGTCAGGTTTTTGCCGAACGTGACCTCCATGCCCGCGCCGACAAAAGTCATGATGGTGCCCACTGCAACGCGCCAGTGCCGCACCGCACGCATTTCGACGTCCGAGGGCCAGGTGAAGCTCAGGCCTTCGATGGCTCTCCGCTTTTCGAGCATCAACAGCAAGCCAAGCTCGTTGCCGATCTGGTTGCCCCACCCCAACGGATCGTCTCCTGAGAAGGTGTCATGAACCAGCTTCTGGGTTTGCCCAGCCTTGGCGATGGGACCTACAGCGCCGATTTGCGCGATCAGACGGACCTCTTCCTTGTTCGCTGCGTCAGAGAAGGTGCGCTCGCTCGAGTAATAAAGCATCCCGGCCCACGGCCGGTCGTCCGGCTGCGGCTCGCGGATCGAGATGTTCTGCGGCGTGTACATCAACTGACCGACTCTGTGTCGAACGAGGGTCGTGTTCATGCCGACACATCCCACAGCCTCGCACATGCCTCTGAATAAGAGCGATTCTTCACCCGTGTCCTGACCCTGGGGAAAGTGTTGAGACCATTCGAGCTGAATGCCGTTCGTGTAATGGCGGTCTGTCCCGAAAAACAGATCATTCTCGAGCGTCACGCTCCATGCCTGCTCTTGTCGAGAAGGCTCTGACGCCATGTTCGGCAACGGGAGCAAGGACAGCAGGCAGGCGAACGTGCGGTAGAAGCTCCTGCGCATGGATTCCTCCTTTCTTCACCCTAAAGCAGCGTTTCGACAACCGATATGTACAGCCCTTGGGCATCTTGTACGACGCCCTTGCGGTTCAGCCGGACCTCTTTCAACCCGATGGCGTCGTCTTCGTTGCCGCCGATGGTGCGCAGATAGCCACCGTGCGTGTCCACACCCACTTCCGTGACGATCGCCGAATGAGACTCGTACTTGCTGTGTGTCGCGGCGTAGTCGTAGGTGAAACTGTTGCCGGACCGGTTGTTGTGCAGGATGTCGCCCACCTTGGGCGCGTACTGTTCGACCCGCCGCGCCATGAACGCCCCCTTCTTGTTCCGGGCGTTGGCAATGAACTGGTGGATGAAGTCTCCATGCCGTGAAGAGAATGGAAAATCACTGACGCTGGCGCCAGCCTGATAGGCACACCACGACACGAACACGGCCGACCATGGCGTCCTCACACCAGGAAAACTGAACCGCAGGTCACGCCAGTACTTCTGGATCTGCTCCTGCAGGGGCGATTGGTTCTCTCGAAGGTAGCGATACTTCATGTATTGCGCTTCTGCGGTGCGAGCCAGGCGGAGTTGAAATGCAGATGACATATGGGTCTTTCGTAAATTCAACAAGCAGGATGGCGCAGACGCGCCGAAGGTTTCTCATCGACAGGGCCACAACGATGACAGGACGCCCCACCACGCAGCCAGCAGCATGAAGAGCCCAGCAGCCATCAACAGGTACAGCGTGAGCGTCCAGAAGCTCTCTGGCCCCCTGGGCCACTCTTCGTCGTCGGGCACGCACTGCCGAGTCAGTTCGGGGTTCTGAGCCAGCTTGCGCGCCATCTGGGTAGCCGCCCATTCGAAGCCGACACGGGCTTTGCCAAGGGCCCCTGCACCGGCCACGATCAACGTCACGAGCAAGGCCTGGACCCAGGCGGGGGTCTGCGGCGAGATGGCCGCGTTGGACGCCAGCAGCGCGACCAGGCCGCCGTAGGCCGCTCCGATCCACACGGTCAGCCCCTCCCGACGCTGGAGTTGCTGCAGCCTCTCTTCATGGCTCGTCTTGGTGCTCATCGGTGCTTGAAACTGTTGAGCAGCCAGGCGAAGAACCCAAGGGCGGCAAGACAGTCATCGCGCCCGAGAGGCGGCTCGTCCTGGTGGATCCGGACATAGGCCGCGAGGGCGGTCATCTCGGAAAACACCCGGACGAAGCGGCGTTCACAATCTTCCGGCCACAACGCCAGGGTCTGAGTGAGGAGTTCGCGAACGCCGCCAGCGCCTTGATGGATCCGCTCCAATTTCGGCTTCGCGAAGTCCTCCCGATAGCGGCGCAGCGCGGCGTCCATCCCGACTTTCACATCGTCGATGTTGAACTCCATGGACCTTTCCTCCTGCTGAATTGAGGGGGCCGGTGGGCGTGGGTCGGATCGATGCGCCGTTCCGCTGGCGCAGCATCAACCGGTGGCGCCCGGCGTTTTGGAGCAAGCTTCCAAGCCGACCTTCAAGGAGCGAAGGTCGGCCTGCGCCTGCTGGGCATTGGCTTGTTCGGTCAGGAGGCTCGCCCCCAAGGTGTCTCCATTGGCCAGGAAACTCATTCTTGTAGGAAGCGCAGCCATGTTTTTAGCCGCATTCCCCTGGCCAGTCTCTGCAGCGCGGTACTCTCCCAGAAACCGCATGAAGTCGCTTTTCGAGACCGAGGTAACGCCTTCTCGGAGAACGGATTGACGGTAGACGGCCAGGGCCTGATCGACTTCCTGGATGATCATGCCGATCGCCTTGTGCCCGAGGCTTGGATCGTTGTCCGCAGTTCCGGCGTCCTTCTTTGCCTGATCAATGGTGCTCTGGCTGATGGTGTGCAACTGCGCTTCCATGCAGATGAGCAAGTCCACCATCTTGAGATAGTGTGCCTTGGTTTTGGCAGGCCCATAGAGCTTGTCCATGGTCTGACTGCCGAGCAACACGAACAGCCCGGAATTGAGCAGGCCTGTCTTTGATGCCAGCTGGCCAAGCACCGCGGCAACGCCACCGCCTGTGCTTGCGGACCCGTAGTCCCATTCCTGCTCGTGTTTTTTATGGCCGGCGCCCTGAACATCCGTCTGCAGGCGGGTGAGCGCGGCATCCACATGCTGCAGCGTCCACTGGTTTGACGGCATATCACGGGACGCATCCTTGACCAGCTTCGCGAAGCTCGATTGCGCTTTGCGAGGCACGGATGGCGCCAGGGAGCTGCACCCGCTCACAAGTGACAGCACGCTGACCAGCAGACCTGTTTCGAGGCGAACCATGCGTGAACCCATGTTTCTCGCTCCTCCGCTGAATGCCGTGCCGACAATGTTGCCAAATGTTAGCCCTGCTTCGTTGGGGCGTCCATGCCGGCGCATCCTCCATTTGGGGGACGTTTCTGAACCAGGACACACCCAATGTGGGTGTCAGCTTGCCCGCCGCTGGGTCCGGCTGGCCTGCACGGCGGACGGCACAATAGGCGCATGCCCCAGCCCACCACCCGATTGCACCTCATCTTCGCGCGCGCCGCCAATGGCGTGATCGGCAAGGACAACGCCCTGCCCTGGCACCTGCCGGAGGACATGGCGCACTTCAAGCGCACCACGCTC
>DATLHT010000304.1:0-7725 GCA_035539795.1 Burkholderiaceae bacterium | reverse complement strand
GGCACGGTCAGCAGCTTCACCCAGATACCGATCATCGGCAGGTTCAGGATGATCAGGATGAAGTTGCCGATCCACATCGAGGCGATCAAGCCCCAGAACAGCGACGGGTTGCTGGTCATCACCTGCGGGCCCGGCTGGATGGTGTGGATGGTCATCGCACCGACCATCAGCGCCATCACGGCGTTGGGCGGAATACCGAGCGTCAGCAGCGGGATGAACGAGGTCTGTGCCGCAGCGTTATTGGCTGATTCCGGACCTGCGACACCCTCGATTGCGCCCTTGCCGAACTCTTCAGGGTGCTTGGAGGATTTCTTTTCCACCGAGTACGCTGCGAACGAGGCCAGTGCGGCGCCGCCGCCTGGCAGGATGCCGAGTGCCGAACCCAGCGCCGTCCCGCGCAGGATGGCCGGGATCATGCGCTTGAAGTCTTCCTTGGTCGGATACAGCGAAGTGATCGCATTCAGGAAGGTTTCGCGCTTTTCCTTCTGTTCGAGGTTGGCGATGATTTCCGCGAAGCCGAACACGCCCATGGCCATGGCCACAAAGCTCAGGCCATCGGTCAGTTCCGGTACGTCGAACGAGAAGCGCGCCGCGCCTGAGTTCACGTCGGTACCCACCAGCCCAAGCAGCAGGCCCAGCACGATCATGCCGATCGCCTTGACCAGCGAGCCGGAGGCCAGCACCACGGCACCGATCAGACCCAGCACCATCAGCGAGAAGTACTCGGCAGGACCGAACTTGAAGGCCACTTCGGCCAGCGGGGCCGCGAAGGCGGCCAGGATCAGCGTGGCCACGCAGCCGGCAAAGAACGAGCCGATGCCGGCTGTGGCCAGCGCCACGCCAGCACGGCCGCGTCGGGCCATCTGGTAGCCATCGAGTGTCGTGACTACCGCAGACGACTCGCCTGGCAGGTTGACGAGAATGGCGGTGGTGGAGCCGCCGTACTGCGCGCCATAGTAGATACCGGCCAGCATGATCAGCGCGGCGACGGGCGGGAGTGCGTAGGTGGCCGGCAGCAGCATGGCGATCGTGGCCAGCGGCCCCAGACCGGGCAGAACGCCGATCAACGTGCCAAGAATACAGCCCAGGAACGCGTATGCCAGATTCTGGAAAGTCAGCGCAGTGGAGAATCCAAGCGCGAGATTGTCAAATAGCTCCATTGTTCTCTCTATGCGTTATTCGATCAGGGTGCAATGAAGGCGGGCCAGAGCGGGAACTGCAGGTTCAGCCCGTAAATGAAGGCGCCCATGGCAAAGATGATCAGGAAGATCGTGTTGAGGATCGTGCCTTTCCAGCGGAATTCGTGGCTCGCCATACTGGCGACGAGGACCAGCACGACCAGTGCAAGCACCAGGCCAAGTGGGCGAAGCAGCAGGCCAAACAGCACCACCGAACCGAGAATCCACAGCAGGGTCTTGATATCCCAGCGATCCAGGCGGTCGGCCTCGCCGTCCTTGCCAAGCGCCTGCAGGGACACGATCAAACCCAATACGGCCAGCAGAAGGCCGAGCCAGAACGGGAAATAGCCGGGTCCCATCTTGGCCGCAGTACCCATCGTGTAATCACGGGCAACGAGGGCAAATCCCAGGCCCACGGCGATATAGAACAGGCCGGAGAAAAAGTCTTTTTGGCTGCGTATCTGCAACATTGTTCTCCTGAAAAGAGGTTGGGGCAGCAAGGTTCGATGCACGAATCGGGCGGCACCTTCCTTGGCTAGCGTGCACGTTAAGGAGATCAGCTTTCAACGACCTTTCATTTACTTACAATTTGGAAAGAATTTGGCAAGATTCAGGGTTATTCCCTAGAGGCTGTAGCATGTGATGGCGGCAGTCGACCGGATGCGTATTGCAGGCCATGTAATACGGACAGCGCGCCGACATGACGGGCACTAGCTGGCCAGCGGCGCCCACTGTGGCGGCAGGCGAGTTGTGCAGGACGAGCAGGCCGACAGGCGAGCGGGATGACGTCGGGTGGGCGGCGAGGCGCAACGGAGGCCGTCGTACAGCTTACGAAATGGAGAGGTGCGGGAGAGCCTTCAGCTCATGCCGATGCCGCGCGCCATGAGCGCGGCGCAGAGCGGCAGGAAGATCAACAGATGGGCCTCCAGCATGACCCAGCGGCGTGTCCTTCCCAGTTCAGCGGGCAGCGGCACGAAATCCGGTAGCCGGCGGGCCTGCTTTTTCCAGCGGAAGAACGTCAGCGTCGGCGTGATCGACAGCAGCGCGATGAGGATGAACAGGCCGATCTTGGCGTGAAACCAGGGATTGGTCATATAGAACGCCAGCCCCTTGGGGCTCATGAGCAGCCGCCCGATACCAGTGGCCAGGGTCAGGATGGCCATCAGGAAATAGGCTGCGTCGTAGCGCATCAGCCGCGCCAGGATGGCCGGCGTCATGCCCGGGCGCAGCACGACTGCTTCAGCCGTCAGCGTCGCGACCAGGCCGAAGATCGACAAGTAGTGCAAAAAGGCGAGCAAGGCGTCGGGCAGCATGGAAACTCCTGCAAGGGAAAATCAGTGCAGTGGCTCGCCTGACCGAAAGCAAGGACCGCACGGTCTGGCCGGGCAATGTCAACGGAGTATCGCATTCCGCCTATATCTTCCTTGCCGCGTGCAAGGACGCGATACGCGCCTCGTCGTAACCGAGGACCTCGCGCAGCACGCTGTCGGTATGTTCGCCCAGCAGCGGTGGGTGGCGCACGGCCTGCGCTGGCGTACCGCTCATGCGCACCGGGCTGCCGACCAGCCGGACCTGTTCGGCGGTTGGGTGCGGCAGGTCGATGCGTAGGCCCCGTGCAATCACCTGGGGGTCGTCGAATACTTCGTCGAGCGTGTTGATCGGCCCGCAGGGAACACCGGCACGTTCCAGCGTGGCGATCCAGTCTGCCTTGCTGCGCTGTGCAACCAATCCGGCCACCAGCGGAACCAGCACGTCGCGGTGGCGCACGCGCTCAGGGTTGGTCGCAAAGCGCGGGTCGTCGGCCAGTTCCGGGGCGCCGGCCGCCTCCGCGAACTTGCGGAACTGGCCGTCATTGCCCACCGCCAGGATGATCCAGCTGTCCGCGGTGCGAAAGGCCTGGTACGGCACGATGTTCGGGTGGGCGTTGCCCCAGCGGCCGGGTGCCTGGCCGCTGGCGAGGTAATTGGTATTCATGTTCGCCAGCATGGCGACCTGCACGTCGAGCAGCGCCATGTCGATGTACTGGCCTTCCCCGGTGCGGTCGCGGTGCGCCAGCGCAGCCAGCACGCCGACCGTGGCGTACATGCCGGTCATCAGGTCGGAGATGGCAATCCCGGCCTTCTGCGGGCCGCCGCCGGGCAAGGCGTCGCGCTCGCCGGTGATGCTCATGAAGCCGCCCATGCCTTGGATGATGAAGTCATAGCCGGCGCGTGCCGCATACGGGCCGGTCTGGCCGAAACCGGTGATCGAACAATAGATCAGGTCGGGTTTGATGGCGCGCAGGCTGTCGTAGTCGAGGCCGTACTTCTTCAACTGGCCGACCTTGTAGTTTTCCAGCACGATATCGCTGTGCGCCACCAGGTCCCGGACCACGGCCTGGCCTTCGGGGCTGGCGATGTCCACGGTGACGGAGCGCTTGTTGCGGTTGGCGGCCAAGTAGTAGGCGGCCTCGGCGGTATCGTTGCCCTCCGGGTCCCGCAGATAGGGCGGGCCCCAGGTACGGGTGTCGTCACCGGCGCCCGGACGCTCGATCTTGATGACGTCGGCCCCGAAGTCCGCGAGGTTCTGGGCGCACCACGGGCCGGCCAGAATGCGGGTGAGGTCGAGCACGCGGATATGGCTCAGCGCTCCCATACGGTCTCCTGTGGTCTCCTGTCGAGCGTGGACGCGGCATGCCAGGGCCGCGCATCCGATCGGTGCGGCACGCCGGCACGCCCGGAGCCGCCACTTTAACATTCCGCCCCGCCGGCATGCCGGGGCGGTTCGCTTGGCTTTATAATGAAGGGTTCGCAATATCCCCAAACATTCCGCCTGCCGGCACGCCGGCCGTCACCCAATATGAAAGTCTCCGACATCCGCAGCAAGTTCCTGTCCTTTTTCGAATCGAAAGGCCACACCATCGTGCGCTCGTCCAGCCTCGTGCCGGGCAACGATCCCACGCTGCTGTTCACCAACTCCGGCATGGTGCAGTTCAAGGACGTCTTTCTCGGCGCGGAGCAGCGGCCCTACACGCGTGCCACCTCGGCGCAGCGCTCGGTGCGCGCCGGCGGCAAGCACAACGACCTGGAAAACGTCGGCTATACGGCGCGGCATCACACGTTCTTCGAGATGCTCGGCAATTTCTCGTTTGGCGACTATTTCAAGCGCGATGCGATCAAGTTCGCCTGGGAACTGCTGACCACCGTCTATCAGCTGCCGCCGGAGAAGCTGTGGGTCACGGTCTACGCCGAGGACGACGAAGCCCACGACATCTGGGCCAAGGAAGTCGGTGTGCCGGTGGAGCGCATCATCCGCATCGGCGACAACAAGGGTGCGCGTTACGCGTCCGACAACTTCTGGCAGATGGCCGATACCGGCCCGTGCGGCCCGTGTTCGGAAATCTTCTACGACCACGGCCCGGACGTATGGGGCGGGCCGCCGGGAAGTCCCGAGGAAGACGGCGACCGCTATATCGAGATCTGGAATCTTGTGTTCATGCAGTTCAACCGCGACGAGCAAGGCACGCTGACGCCGCTGCCCAAGCCCTGCGTGGATACGGGCATGGGTCTGGAGCGTATCGCCGCCGTGCTGCAGCACGTGCACAGCAACTACGAGATCGACCTGTTCCAAGCGCTGATCCGCGCTGCCGGCCGTGAGACGGCCACGGCGGACCTCGCCAATAATTCGCTCAAGGTGATCGCCGACCACATCCGCGCCTGCTCGTTCCTGGTGGTCGATGGCGTGATTCCCGGCAACGAAGGCCGCGGCTACGTGTTGCGCCGCATCGTGCGCCGCGCGATTCGCCACGGCTACAAGCTGGGCGTGCGCAAACCGTTCTTCCACAAGCTCGTCGCCGAACTGGTAACGCAGATGGGCGATGCCTACCCCGAACTGCGCGAAGCCCAGCAGCGCGTCACTGACGTGCTGCGCGCCGAGGAAGAGCGCTTCTTCGAGACCATCGAGCACGGCATGTCGATTCTTGACGCGGCCGTGGCCGACCTGAAGCAGAAGGGCGGCAAGGTGCTCGATGGCGAACTGGCATTCAAGCTGCACGACACCTACGGTTTCCCCCTCGACCTGACGCAGGACGTGGCGCGCGAGAATGAACTGTCGGTGGACGATGCCGCGTTTGACACCGCCATGAATCGCCAGCGCGAACAGGCGCGTGCCGCCGGCAAGTTCAAGATGGCCGCCGGACTCGAATACGCCGGCGCCAAGACCACCTTCCATGGCTACGACGTGCTCGACGTTGACACTGCGAAAGTCACTGGTCTGTATGTCGACGGCCTGGCAGTCGAGACGATGCAACCGGGACAGCAGGGCGTCGTGGTGCTCGACCACACGCCGTTCTACGCCGAATCCGGTGGTCAGGCGGGCGACCAGGGTGTGCTGACCGCAGGGGCTGCAGCCTTCGCCGTCAGCGATACCACCAAGATCCAGCCCGATGTCTTCGGCCATCACGGCACGCTGGCCGGTGCGCCGCTCAAGGTGGGCGACAGCGTGGTCGCGCGTGTCGATGTCGTGACCCGTGCACGTACCGTGCGCAACCACTCCGCCACCCACCTCATGCACAAGGCGCTGCGCGAAGTGCTGGGCAGCCATGTGCAGCAGAAGGGCTCGCTGGTGGATGCTGACAAGACCCGTTTTGACTTCTCCCACAATGCGCCGATGACCGAAGACGAAATCCGCCGCGTGGAAGCCATCGTCAACGCCGAGATCCTGCGCAACGAAGCGACCAGCGCCGAAATCATGCCGTTCGACGATGCCGTGAAGAGCGGCGCGATGGCGCTGTTCGGCGAAAAATACGCCGATACCGTACGCGTGCTCGGCATCGGTTCCTCGCGCGAACTGTGCGGTGGCACCCACGTCACCCGGACCGGCGATATTGGTCTGTTCAAGATCGTCATGGAAGGTGGGGTCGCGGCCGGCATCCGTCGTGTCGAAGCCATCACCGGCGACAATGCGCTGGCCTACCTGCAGTCGCTCGACACGCGCCTGCAGGAAGCCGCCGCTGCGCTGCGCGCTCAGCCATCCGAACTGACGCAGCGCATCCAGCAAGTACAGGAACACGTGCGTTCGCTCGAGAAGGAACTCGAGCGTCTCAAGTCGCGTATGGCAGCCTCCCAAGGTGACGAACTCGCGCAGCAGGCCGTCGATGTGGCTGGCATCAAGGTGCTGGCTGCCCAGCTCGATGGCGCGGACACCAAGACGCTGCGCGAAACCATGGACAAGCTCAAGGACAAGTTGACCACGGCAGCCATCGTCCTGGGCGCGGTGCAGGATGGCAAGGTCAGCTTGATCGCCGGCGTGACCGCCGATGCCACGTCACGCCTGAAGGCCGGCGAACTGGTCAATTTCGTGGCGCAGCAGGTCGGCGGCAAAGGCGGCGGCCGTCCGGACATGGCGCAAGCGGGTGGCACCGATCCGGCTGCATTGCCCGCGGCACTGGCTGGCGTGGCGACGTGGGTCGGTAGCAAGCTGGGCTGATTTTCCGCGGCCTTTCCCTGCCTCATGACGTGAGGCTGCAACATTCACGGGGCGCATCATGCGTCCCGTTTTCTATTGTGCGGACACGATGCTTTGCCCTGGCCGGAAGGGGTGGGAGCAGAGAGTGCAGTGTGAGCGTGCGGGGACGATACGGCAGGCGCGGGCAGTGGTGGAGAGCGGAAAATCCACGTCGGCCTCGTCCAGCGCGGATGCAGGCCTGTCCGCTCGCCGGCTCGCGTAGCCATCATGCCGTGTATTCGTCCCGCTCGGAGGGGGCACGCGGAGCGCGCTCGATGCCCACTGCCACTGCGCTGCCGGCACTGGCAGCGGAGGTCTCGGGAGCTGTATCGGTGGTGACTTCGATGCGGTAGCCCAGGGCATACAGCGTGCGTAGTACCACGCCCGTGTCGTGCGACAGATTCAGTTTTTTCCGCAGCTTGTAGATGTACTGTTCCAGCGAGCGCTCGGCTACTTCGCGCGTGCTTGACCAGACGATCCTGGAAAGCTGTTCACGCGAGAAGTTCACTCCCGGATTGGCCAGCAGGACGGCCGCCAACTGGTACTCACGCGCTGTCAATGCGATCACTCGGTCATCCAGCAGAATCCGGCAGTTCCGCCGATCGAGTGCGTAGCGTCCGAGACAAACCATGCTCGCTTGCGTGGGATAGGGCGATTGATGCAGCACCCGCCCGATGCGTACCGATAGCTCGTCGAGATTGACCGGACCGGTGACGATATCTGCGGCATCCGAATCCAGGGCGGTCTGCATGGCGTATGTGCTGGCAAACGTCCCGACCACCAGCAGCGGCACCTTGCAGCCGTGGGATGCCCGCCATTGGCACAGCAGGCTGTGCCGGCTGTATTGCAGCACCGCGTCCACGATAACCATCGAAAATGATTTGTTGCGCAATGCACGAATCAACAGCATATCGTCGCCATATGCTTCCGATTCATATTGATGGTTGATTCCAGCCTGATTAATCGAGCGTATCAGGTCGGTATTTCTGGAGAGAATCGCAACCTGCATTTTCTCTTTTTTTTAGGGTGATGGTTGCGTAGTGGCTTATAAATAATATTGGTT
>DATLHT010000303.1:0-19345 GCA_035539795.1 Burkholderiaceae bacterium | reverse complement strand
TCTCAAGACCACGTATCTCGCTTGCCAGGTGATTGGTGGCGATATGGCCGCGCGCGGCGCCGGTGCAGTCGTCAACATCGCCTCGGTGCTGGCTTTCCGCTCGGGACCGGTGCTGGCCTATGGCGCAGCCAAGGCAGCAGTCGTCAATCTCACCGAAGCGCTGGCCGTGCAGTGGGCGCGGCGCGGCGTGCGCGTCAACGCGGTGGCGCCCGGCTGGACCGATACCCCGTTCCTGCGCCCCAAGGAACGCGGCGGCGAGCGCGATTTCGGGCCGATCATCAACGCCACCCCGCAAGGTCGCCTGATGCAGCCGGCGGAGATTGCCGAAGTGATTCACTTTCTGCTCAGCGCGAGTGCCAGCGGCGTGACCGGTGCGACGGTTCCCTGCGATGGCGGCGTGACCATTGGCTGTGGCTGGATGCCATACGGCGGCTTGCCTCAATAGGAAATGTGATCAGGAATCGCGTCGCTTCATTCTGATCGCGTCTGCCGAAAGTCAGAACATTCAAACAAGAGACGCCTGAGGCAATCTGGAACCGTCTCGAAGGAGGGGATGGATGCAGCAGAGAATCAACAAGGGAGGCACATCAGCCATGTCTGTGCCGCTATCGCCTGTCCGGAGCAAGTCAGCGCTGACCGTGGAGCAGCGTCATCGCCGCATGCGCTGGCTGGTGGGCGGTGGGCTGGTGGTCGTGCTTGTGGCGTTCTGGTATCTGGCGACCGGTCCGCTGGAACTCGTCGCCCCCATCAAGTTTCCGTCGATCCCCGACGCCTATGCGGCGTTCCGCCTGGCGCTGTCGCCGGGCTATGCGGGTTCCACATTGCTGGCGCATGTCGGATCGAGTCTCGGCCTGGTACTGCTCGGTTTCGCCGCAGCCATCCTGACCGGTGTGCCGCTTGGCCTGCTCATGGGCTGGAACCGCATGGCCGATGCGTACCTGAATCCGATCTTCCAGATCATGCGGCCGATCGCGCCGATTGCATGGATCCCACTGACGATCCTGTGGTTCGGCCTCGGCATCTCCGCCAAGGTGTTCGTGATCTGGCTGGCGGCATTTTCGCCGGCGCTGATCAACACCCACACCGGCATCCGCAACATCAACCCGGTACTGGTGGAAGCCGCGCGCGTGCACGGCGCATCGACCTGGCAACTGCTGCGTGACGTGGTCATCCCCAATGCCTTGCCGACCATCTTCACCGGCTTGCGGATCTCGCTGCAGGCCTGCTGGATGGTGCTGGTGGCGGCCGAACTGGTGGGCTCGTTCATGGGGCTCGGCTACATCATGATCAATGCCACGCGCGATCTCGATCCAAGCATGATCTTCGTTGCCATGGTGACTGTGGCGCTCCTCGGGGTACTGATGAATGCAGCGCTGACGGTGATTGAACGGAGGGTCATGCCATGGAAGCGCTGATGCTTGAAGAAGATCGCGCCGCCAAACGGCGTGCGCATCTGGAAGGCTGGCTCCTGCCGGTGCTCGGCGTGCTCACGCTGCTGGGCGGGTGGGCGCTGGTGACTGAATCCGGTCTGGTACCGGAGAACTTCCTGCCGAGTCCTGCACTGGTGTTCAAGGAGATGCTGACACTCACGCACGAGCCATACTCGGGCGCGCTGCTGCAGGAACATCTGCTGGCCAGCCTGCGCAAGTTTGCCATTGCCTATGTGCTGGGCGTGATCGTCGGTGTACCGCTCGGACTGCTGATGGGACGCTTCCGCATCATGGAGTGGGCCTTCGGACCGGTGATCGAAGCGCTCCGCTTCGTGCCGCCGATCGCATGGGTGCCGTTCTCCATTCTGTGGCTCGGCACGGGCTTCATGTCACCGACGGTGGTGATCTTCTCCGGCGTATTTTCGTCCTGCGTAGTCAACGCCTACAGCGGTGCACGGCAGATCGACAAGCCATTGCTCGAAGCCGCGCAGATGCTCGGCGCGAGCCGTTGGCTGACGCTTACCGAAGTGCTATTTCCCGCAGCGCTGCCGCAGATCGTCGCCGGCATGCGCATCGGCGCTGGTTTCGGCTGGCAGTCGCTGATCGGCGCTGAACTGATCGTCGGCTCCACCGGACTGGGCTACATGATCATCCAGGGCGAAAGCAATCTCGCCGCCCATGTCGTGGTGGTCGGCATGATCACCATCGGCGTGGTTGGTGCGCTGATCGACTATGTGATGCGTCGCGTGGAACAGCGTATCCGCCGTAACTGGCGCAACTGATCTTTGATGGATCATGCGCCGTCCCGGCGCGTGGTCGTCGCTCTGCACAAACACACCCGCCAAGGGGAGGAGGCAAATGATGAGGCATCGTTATCTCGCAGCACTTGCAGCATGTTCGATTCTCACGGCAGCAGTTACCGCGCCAGCGGTCGCAGCACCGGGTGATGACAAGGCCGCGCCGGTGAAAATCCGGATTGCCCAGCAGCCACAGCGCTGGGGCCTGGAGTGGTATATCGCCACGCAAAAGGGGTGGTGGAAGCAGGTGGGCCTCGACCCTGTCATGTCGACGTTCTCCTCGGGTGCGCCGGAAATCGCGGCTGGGGCGTCCGGCTCGTGGGATGTCGGTGGCGCCGGCAATATTCCCTCGGTGCTCGGTGCGTCGCGCTACGGTCTGCAGACCATTGGCCTGGCGGATGGCGAGGCGGCGATCATCTCCATCATGGCCACCAAGGACAAGGCCGACACCTACGCCAAGAACCCGGCCTTGCTGAAAGGCAAGACCATTCCGGTGACCACCAATTCGACTGGTCACTGGGGCGCGGCAGTGTGTCTGGAGAAGAAATTCGGCCTCAAGCCGGACGACTACCGCTTCGTCAATCTTTCGCCATCCGAGATCAACGCCGCGGTCAACAGCGGACGCTATGACGTGGCGCAGGTCTGGGCGCCTAACACGTACATCCTCGAATCGACCATTGGCGCCAAGGTGATCTGCACGGGTGCCGACGTCGGCCTGCCGATTACCAGCAACCTGTTCGTGACGCCGGCATTTGCCAAGGAAAATCCGGATGCGGTCGCCAAGTTCCTCGCAGTGTATCTGCGCGCCGTGGCCTGGCAGCGAGCCAATCCCAAGGAGGCTGAAGCCTACCTGGGTGCGTTCTTCAAGTCCGTGGGTGTCAATATTCCGCCCGAGTACCTGGCCCGGGAACTGCGCGACCGTCCGGCCTACACACTGGCAGAACAGCTGAAGATCTTCGAGGGCGGCGAGAAGTCACAGATGGCCGACTGGTGGATGCAGGTCAGCAAGTTCATGGAATCCGTGGGTGTGGTGCGCAAGATTCCGTCGGTCAAGGACCATGTCACCAACAAGTACCTGCTGATGATCCAGAACGATCCGAAGCTGAAGGCATTCGCCGAGAACACCGGCGATTGAACGCCCAGGCGGTGCCGCGCAAGGCTGTGCGGTACCGCCCGGTGCGACAGGAGACCGTATGAGTCAGATCACATTCGAACAGGTACGCCGCGTCTTCCGCCGCGGTGAAGAAACCTTCATGGCCTTGCGTGACGTCAGCTTCGAGGTCCGCGAGAAGGAATTCGTGGCGATTGTCGGACCGTCCGGCTGCGGCAAGACGACACTGCTGCGCATGGCTGCGGGCCTCGAGTTCCCCTCCAGCGGCGCGGTGAAGGTCGGCGGCAAGCCCGTGAAAGGCCCTGGCCCTGACCGCGCTGTGGTATTTCAGCAGTTCGCGCTGTTCCCCTGGAAAACCGTTCGTGAAAACATCGCCTTCGGCCTCAAGTGCCAGGGTGCGGATGGCGCACGGCAGCAGGATGCGGTGTCACGATACCTCAGGCTTATGGGATTGGAAGGTTACGAGAATGCATTTCCGCATCAGCTGTCTGGCGGCATGCAGCAACGTGTTGCCATCGCCCGCAGCTATGCGCTTGATCCGGACGTGCTGCTGATGGACGAACCGTTCGGCGCACTCGATGCGCAGACGCGTGTGGTCATGCAGGAAGAGTTGGTGCGTCTGGCACGGGTGAATCCGCGCACGGTGCTGTTCATCACACACAGCGTGGAAGAGGCGGTTTACCTTGCTGACCGCGTGGTGGTACTGAGCGGCCGGCCAGGCCATGTGCAGGAGATCATCGATGTGGCGTCCGTGCGCAAGCAGGATGCATGGGACAGCTGCGAGCATATCGAGGAAGTCATGGATCTCGAGTCCTTCGTGCATTTGCGCACGCGGATCTGGCGCCTGTTGCGCGAGCTGGAGCAGGGCGCGCCACGAGCGCCGTCGGCGGCCGTGGCCTAGTGTCCGGCACATTATCGTTTCCTCGCTTTCCGGCCCGCGTGGCCGGATTTTTTATGGGGAAGCAACAGCAGCCTGCGCCGGCAGGAAGAGCGCCCGGGAGCGCTCTTGCTCGCTCTTGCGATTACCAGCTCTCGCGGATCAGTTCGGCGTACTGCTCGGGCGTCGCCACGCGCGGATTCGTGCCATGGCAATGATCATGCATGGCTTTCTGCACGGCTTCGTCGACAAAGCTCTCGGGCACACCCATGGCACCGAGGCCGAACGGGATGCCGATGCGGCGGTTGACCTCGACGATCAGTTCGTCCAACTCCCGATCCTGTGCGAGCCCGGCGGCGCGTTTGAGCCGCCGGTACTTGTCGTCGGCAATCACGCTTTCAGCCGACGCATTGAAGCGCAGGACGGCCGGCAGGAGCACTGCGTTTAGCGTGCCGTGATGCAGGCTCTTGCCGGCATAGCTGCCAAGCGCATGAGAGAGCGAGTGCACCGCCCCGAGGCCTTTCTGGAATGCCATGGCACCCTGCATGGAGGCCGACATCATGTGCTTTCGCGCCTCGCGGTTCTTGCCGTCGTTGACGGCCACGTCGATCCATTTCATCGCGCGTTCGAGACCGTCGAGGGCAATGCCTTCCGCAGGCGGATTGAAAGCGGGCGACAGGAATGATTCGATGCAATGCGCGATGGCATCCATGCCGGTGGCGGCCGTAAGGGCAGGGGGGAGGGCGAGCGTCAGGTCGGGATCGCAGATCGCGCAGCGGGGCATCAGGTGCCACGAGTGGAAACCAACCTTGCGGCCATCGTGCAGGATGATGATGGCGCCGCGTGCGACTTCGCTGCCGGTCCCGGAGGTCGTCGGAATGGCGATGGTGGGAGCACAGGCGTCCGTGATCTTGTTCGAGCCGCCATCGATCGTGCAGTACTGGGGCAGTGGACCGGGGTGTGTCGCCGCAATGGCAAGTGCTTTGGCGAGATCGAGTGCCGAGCCGCCGCCGATGGCGACGATGCCGTCAGCATCGTGGGCGCGATAGGCCGCGAGGGCGGATTCGACTGCGGCTTCGGTAGGGTTGCCCGGTGTCTCATCGAAGATTTCGAGCGGCAGTTTTCCCGAGATGGACGCGAGGGCCATATCCGCGACGCCCGCAGCTCGCACGCCTTTGTCGGTGACCACCAAGGGACGCTTGATATTGGCCTTGAGGCATTCGGCATGTAGCAACGAGACTGCGCCATAGTCGAACTGGATATCGGTGAGGTACTTGATAAATGCCATGAACAGACTTTCCTTTTGATAGGGACCACACATTTTTCACGCACGCCTGTCCCCCCAGGCATGCAAATAGTGGCGCGCCTGTCCAGCCTACGTGATTCCTCCTTTCCCGCTCATCATCTTGGCAATGTTCAGCGGCTTGCTCCCAGATACGTATTCCCCGTATCGTTTGTGAGCAGTTTCACGACCTGCTCACGCGCGTTCTGCACGTGGCGGCGCACGGTCGCTTCCACCAGGGCGGCGTCGCGCTTTTCCAGCGCCTCGAAGATCGCTACGTTTTCGTCATAGACCTGCCGCTGGCGTGGCGCGTGCACCCGTATCAGCATGCCGCCCACGAGGCGCGCACGGTCGATGATCGGCGTCATGACCTGTTCGAAGAAACCATTGCCCGAGGCGACGACGATCTCCGCCTGGAAACGGCGGATCGCCAACAGGAACTCCACATACTTGTCGGGATCGAGCAGCGCCTCGCACTCCGCCAGAATCCCGCGCAGCCGCTCGAGCAGGGCGTCATCTACGTTTGGCAATGCCTCCAGTGCCGCTTGTACCTCCAGTACCTCCCGAATCCGGTATGCGTCGACGATTTCCTTCAGGGAAATCGGGCGTACATAAAAACCTCCGCTGCCACCTTTTGTCACCAGCCCGTCCTGTTCCAGCCGGCTCAATGCTTCACGGATCGGCGTACGGCTGATTTCCAGCCGGTTGGCCAGCTCAAGGGCACTCAGGTGCTCGTTGGGCTGAAGCCGGAAGCAGAGGATCTCTTCCTTGATGAATCTGTAAGCAAAGTCTTGCGCGGTGACTGCGTTGCGTTTATCTTTTGCATTCATGCTGAATTCACATTAATCAAGTCAGTCCGAGAAATCAAGGGAAACCCGGCGAACCGGTGGTCAACGGCTATTCGCGTGGCCTCCCGCCAACATCGAAGGATGGGGGCTTGACGGATCAAAGTCCAGCATGTAATGAGAATTCATACTGAATTCACAAATTACGAGGAGACTATGGCGAACGTACTGGAGCAGGTCGTGCCCGATTTGTATCGGGGCCAATGCTGGATCAATGGCGAATGGGTGAGCCAACGGGAGCACAGGGTCCTGGAGGTGACGAATCCCGCGGACGGAAGCGTTATCGGCGAGGTGCCCAATCTTGGGCCCGACGATGTCAATGTGGCCATCGATGCAGCCAGCACGGCGTTCCAGGCGTGGCGCCGGACGACTGCAGCGGAACGCGCCGATATCCTCGACCGCTGGTACCGTGAAATCCTCACGCATAAGCAAGGCCTCGCAACCCTGCTGATGCTGGAGCAGGGCAAGCCGATGGCTGAAGCGCTCGGGGAGATTCAGATCTCGGCCGATTACGTGCGATGGTTCGCCGAGGAGGCTCGGCGGGTGGCAGGGGAAGTGATCGCTAGTCCGTGGCCTGGCCAGCAATTGCTTGTGCTGAAACAGCCGGTCGGCGTGTGCGCGGCCATTACACCGTGGAACTTCCCCAGTTCGATGGTGACCCGGAAACTGGCGCCGGCCCTGGCGGCCGGTTGCACCGTCGTACTGAAACCTGCCGAGACTACCCCATTCTCGGCGCTGGCGTTGGGTGTGCTTGCCGAGCGCGCTGGCGTGCCTGCCGGCGTGATCAATATCGTGACCGGCGATGCGGCGCCCATCGGCGAGGCGCTGTGCGCGGATCCCGTCGTGCGCAAGATTTCGTTTACCGGGTCCACCCACGTGGGGCGGCTGATTGCCGCGCAGTGCGCACCGACCGTCAAGCGGCTGTCACTCGAGTTGGGAGGCAATGCACCGTTCGTCGTCTTCGAGGATGCGGATATCGATGCAGCCGTCCAGGGGTTGATGATCTCCAAGTTCCGCAACACGGGGCAGACCTGCGTCTGTGCGAATCGTGTCTATGTGCACGCGGAGGTCTACGATGCCTTTGCCCAGGCCCTGGCCAAAGCCGTTGACAAGCTGGTCGTGGGGAACGGGGACGGAGAAGGCGTCACCCAGGGGCCGTTGATCAATGGCGCGGCACTGAACAAGGTGGAAGCATACGTGCGGGATGCGCTCGACCATGGCGGTGTCGTACTGCGCGGCGGCAAGCCGCATGGTGCCGGCGGGACGTTCTACGAACCAACCATCCTCACCAATGTGTCGCGTCAGGCACGCATGGCCCGGGAGGAGATATTCGGCCCGGTTGCGCCGCTGTACCGCTTTGACTCGGAGGATGAACTTCTCGACATGGTCAACGATACGGAGTTCGGTCTGGCTGCCTACGTCTATACGCAGTCACAGCCCCGCATGCTGCGCATGATGGAGTCGATCGAGTGCGGCATGGTCGCCTTCAACAGCGGCCTGATGACCACCGTTTCGGCACCGTTTGGCGGCGTCAAGCAATCCGGGCTCGGACGCGAGGGCGGGCGGCAGGGGATCGAGGAATACCTGGACGAGAAATACATCTGTATCGCGCCCTGAGGGAACGCCCTGCATGCGCTCCTTTGTGCGCCTCCTCATGCGCCCGGATCTGCAAGGCATCAGGGCGCATGAGGGGCGGTGCAGCGCTCAGTCTGCTCAGATCGAGCGCGCCATCCTTTCGATCACTTCACCGGCCAGCACCATCGCCTCGGCCTGCGGCATATGCCCGGCCTGTGGCACGAGATGCAGTGCGGCGCGTGCCGGGGCGTTCAGTGCGTGCTGCCACGGGATGATCGCATCACTGCGGCCATGGACGATGGCAATGGGGCAGCGCAGCGCCTCCAGGTCCGCCTGGATGCTGAACTGCTGGACACCTTGCACGCCAATGTCGCGGCACAGTGCGCCGAGGGGCTCGGCCTGGGCCTGAATGCGTTCGCGCAGTTTGCCGAGATAGGCGGCCGACAGATTGACGCGTGTTGCCGTCAACTTGCTGGCCTCGCGCTCCAGGGCTTCGTTGGAGTGCGCGTGCAGCATGCCGTCGATGAACGACTGGTTGATTTCGGTGCCGAGTCCGGCCGGGGAGAACAGGACCAGGCCGCGCACCTGCAGTTTTCCCTGGCGGGCGATGCGTGCCGCAACGGCGGAGCCGAGCGAATGCCCTGCCAGCAGCACCGGGCCACGGCACAGCTTGTCGAGCGCCGCCGCGACCGTGTCCACCAGCATGGTGAAACTCGTTACGGCAGCTGCGCTGCGGCCGTGACACGGCAGGTCGAGCGCCAGCACGTTCAGGCCGGCGCGGGTCAGCGTGGTGACCGTGCTGGCCCAGGTGTCGGTGTCGCCGAACAGGCCGTGGATCAGTACCACGGTGGCTGCGTTGCCACGCGCCGCGGACCAGCGCACAGCGTACACCGTACCGTGCGGCGTGGCGGCCTGAAGCTCTTCCTGTGCCGCGCGCGCGCCTGCAGCGCCAGCGCCGGCAGTCGTGCCGGGCGCAGCCGACATGGCATCGGCCACCGTGATGCGCCCGCCGGGGCCCGAGCCTGTGAGGGCAGCGAGATCGATCCCGCGTTCCTGGGCAACACGGCGCGCGGCAGGCGTCGCGAATACGCGTGCACCGGCCGGCAGCGGTGCGGCTGCGGAAGATGCGCTGGACGCTGCGGCCTTGGCCGGCGCACGGGTTGCTGCAACAGGGGCGGCAGCAGGGGCCGCCAGTGCTTCATCTGCGGGCGCTTCGCCAGCCACTTCGATGCGGGCCACGGGTGCCGTGGCATCCATGGATTCGCCAGTCGGCACAAGCTGCTCGACGAGCGTGCCGTCTTCCTCGGCCACGACTTCGACGATGGACTTGTCGGTTTCGATCTCCAGCAGGATGTCACCGGTCGCGAACGTCGCACCGGGCGCCACGTTCCAGTTCACCACACGGACGCTGTCGATATCGCCGAGCCGCGGCAGCAGAAAGTCTTTGATGTAGAACCCGGTGCCAGCAGATGCTGCCGCGTTCGATGCCGCAGCAGCCACTGGCTGTTCCTCGTCCGATGCCTCGCCAGCAACTTCGATGCGCGCCACAGGCGCCGTGGCGTCCATGGACTCGCCAGTCGGCACGAGTTGCTCGACGAGCGTGCCGTCTTCCTCGGCCACGACTTCGACGATGGATTTGTCGGTTTCGATTTCCAGCAGGATGTCGCCGGTCGCGAACGTTGCACCGGGTGCCACGTTCCAGTTCACCACGCGGACACTGTCGATGTCGCCAAGGCGCGGCAGCAGAAAATTCTTGATGTAGGCCATCTCTTGTCAATCCTTCTTGATGCCAGCGAGTTGTTCGAGGATCAACAGCATGGCCGTGCAATCCTGGTCGGCGCGGCCCATGGCCGGCGCCATGCCGAACAGTTCGAGCGCCGATGCGCCGAGGAACAGCGGCGTACCGAGTTCATGGCCGAGCGCCAAGCCGAGCGACAGGTCCTTGTAGCCGAGCGACAGCGGGAAGTCCGGGGTGATGTCGCCCGCCAGCACCTTTTTCGGGAAGTTGGTATTGATCTGCCCGCGTCCGGCCACGGTGTTCTGCAGCACCTCGACGGCCGCCGGCGTGGCGATGCCTGCCTTCTTCGCCATGGTCAGCGTTTCCGAGGTCAGCACCATGCTGACCATGGACATGTAGTTGTTGATGACCTTCATCTGGATGCCGGTGCCGAGCGCACCCATGTGCAGCACCTTGTCGGCGAAGCAAGCGAACAGCGGCTGTGCGTCCGCGAAATCTTCCTTGCTGCCGCCGGCCATGACCAGCAGGCGACCGGCGCGGGCATCGGCCGGCGTGCGGCCGACCGGGGCATCCATCATGCGCAGGTCGGCAGCCTGCAGTTGCTGCGCGATGTCCAGGCTGGTGCGCGGCAGGATGGTACTCATCTCCAGTACCAGCGTGCCGGGCGCGGCGTGGCGGATCACGCCATTCTCGCCAAGCAGGGCGTCGCGCACATGCTGGTCGCGCGGCAGGATGGTGATGATGGTGTCCGCATTGGCACAGGCCGCGGCGATATTGGCACTGGCTGTCCCGCCCGCCGCTTCGAGCGCGGCGACCTTGGCAGGGTCGAGATCGACGCCCTGCACGCGATGGCCAGCCTTGGCCAGATGCGCGGCCATGGGGCCGCCCATCGTGCCGAGGCCGATGAAGCCGATGGTTCGTTTCATTCTGTCTCCGGATATTCTGGGTGTTCTGGCGGCCGGTGTGTCATGCGTCTGGCGAGAACTGGATGAATTCGGTGATCGCGCCTTCCGGCTCGGTCACATAGATCACCCGCGTGCGCCCGCCGCGCAACGAGCGGGGTGGGGCCACGGTCTTGTAGCCGGCTTTCAGGACCTGTTCGTAGACGGCATCGACGTCGGCTACCTGCATGGCGAAATGGCTATAGCCGAAATCGCACTGGCGCCGCGCGTGCGTATCGCCTTGCGGCGTGTAGTACTTGAACAGCTCGATGCGGTGCGGGCCGTGGGCCAGCATGGCCCAGCGGATCACCGCGCCGGGCAGGCCGACGACTTCGCCGAGCGCCGCTTCATCGCGGTGATCCATCTCGCCCTCGAGCGTAAAGCCGAGGAAGTCGATGTAGAACGCCTTGGCGCGCTCGAAATCGTTGACGCAGATGGCGGTATGGTGCGTCTTGAGGAGGGGATCCTTGAGTTGCATGGCTGGCTCCCGGTTCAACGGCTGCCGCGGCGCGCATCGAGCGCACGCAGGGCTGTTTCGACCGTGCCGGCATTGGCCAGCGCAGCCTGCTCGAGGACCTTCGACACCACCGGCGAGGCATGGCCGCCGGTGACATGCACGATCTCATGGTCGAGCCAGTCGAACAGGCGCTCCTGGGCGTCGCTGACGATGCGCGAGCCGATGGACGTGCCGCGCGCGGTCTGCTCGGCGATCATCAGCGAATTGGTGCGTCGCACGCTGTCGCCGATGGTGTCCCAGTCGAGTCCCAGCGGATCGAGCGAACGCAGGTCGATGACTTCGGCATCGATACCCGTGCTGTCCGCGACATTGCAGCAGATGTCGACCATCGGGCCATAGGCCAGGATGGTGCAGCGGCTGCCCGGGCGGGCAACGCGCGCCTTGCCGAACGGCACGATGTAGTCCCAGTCTTCGGTCGGCACCATGCCGGGTTTCTTGAACAGTTCGTTGTACTCGACGATCAGCACCGGATCGTCGCAGGCGATGGCGGCATTGACGAGACCGATGTAGTCATAGGGCCGGCTCGGCGCCACGATGCGCCAGCCCGGATACAGGGCGAACAGGCCGCTGGCATCCATCGAATGCTGCGAACCGTAGCCGGTGCCGGCGGAGACACGGCTGCGCACCACCACCGGGACCGGGAACTTGCCGCCGAACATGTGGCGGACCTTGGCGATCTGGTTGAACAGCTGGTCGGCCGCGACCAGCGAGAAGTCGGGATACATGATTTCCACGACGGGGCGCAGGCCGTTCAGCGCCGCGCCGAGCGCCATGCCGGTGAAGCCATTTTCGCAGATGGGCGTGCCGATCAGGCGGTCGGGGAAGCGGTCGCCGATATTGCGCGTGGCGCCGGCGGTGCCGCCGCGCAGGCGGTGCACGTCTTCACCGAGGATGATCAGGTTGTCGAACTTCTCCATGTTGCGCAGCATGGCTTTCGACATGATGTCGAGGAACTTCACTTCCTCGAGTTCGGACGCAGGCACGTCCTCGAGCTCGCGCTGGCGGTAGCCGGCCAGTTCGCTCAGGTCGCCGCGGATGCCTTCATCGGCTTCCTCGGGCTTCGGCCACAGTGCGGGGAAGATGCGTTCCTTCTTCTCGTTGCCGTAGTGTTCGATCAGGCGTTCCAGCGCACCGTCGAGCACTGCGTTGACGCGCGCGTCGAGCTGTTCCAGACCCTTGTCGGTCAGCACGCCCAGCTTCTTCAGCTGGGCCGGGAAGACGGTCGCGGGATCGCGCTGCTGCCATTCTTCCTCTTCCGTCTTCTCGCGGTAGCCGAAGGCACTGCCTTTGAGGGCGCCGGACTGGTGGAAGAAGCGGTAGGTCCGGGCTTCCAGCAGCACCGGGCCGCCGTCGCGCTGGATGATGTTCTTGGCTTCCTGCATGGCCAGCCGTGCAGCGACCACGTCCATGCCATCGAACTCGATGGCTGGCACGCCCAGCGACAGGCCGCGCGCCGACAGGCGCGTCTCGCGCGTCTGCTCGGAGACATGGGTGGAGACGGCGTACTGGTTGTTCTCGATGAAGAAGACCGTAGGGGTGTTGTATAGCGCCGCCAGGTTCATCGCCTCGTAGGCCGAGCCAATCTGCGTGGCGCCATCGCCGAAGAAGGTGACGGAGATATTGTCGTTGCCAAGCATCTTGTCGGCGAAGGCATAGCCGACGGCATGCGGCGGGTTGCCGCCGACGATGGCGTTGGAGCCGAGCACGCCGGCTTCCGGATAGCGCAGGTGCATTGAGCCACCGCGTCCGCCGCAGTAACCGGGCGTCAGGCCGAGAATTTCGGCATAGGTGCGGTACACCACGTCGTGGAAGGCTTCCGGCACGTCCTGCTCGAGCGGAACATAGCCTTGCGGCGTAGCGTAGTTGAGCGATTTGGCCAGGAACTGGTGGTGCATGCGGTGCGTGCCGTTGATCTTGTCACCCGTGGTGAGCATCGACATGGCCCCGACCGTGGCGCCTTCCTGGCCGATGCTGGAGTGCGCCGGCCCGTGGAGGATGCCGGCCACGCTCAGGCGCAGCAGCTTTTCCTCGAAGCGGCGGATCAGCAATACCTGCTCGAGCATGCGCAGCAGATCGGCGTGGTCCGTCGCCTTGACATCGGCTTCGGTGACTTCCAGACGCAGCCACGGCGTCTTGGTTTCCAGGGGCACCATCCTTACTGCCATTTCACTGTCTCCTTGGGTGAAACCGAGTGTCCGGCGGCTGGGTTGCTGCACGGCGTCACATCAGTCGTATCAATTTATGATTTGTACAGTATCATATGGTGATACTATGTCAAGGACGGAATCGTATCTTGTAGCGAGTTTTGCAGTGGACAGGAAGGGTGGATCTTTATAATCCGTGGACTCGGGCAGCCGGTGCCCGCTGCGCCCCGTAGAGCGGATGGTGCAGGTGGGATGCCGGTATTGGGCCATGCAGCACATGGCGTGAAGACTTTCCAGGTACTCCAACGTATGTCATCCGACTCTCTTGAACCGATTGATCAGCCGGCCGATGTCTCGAACGACGGCGCAACCGATGGCGCGGGTGCGCTTTCCAAGGCGCTCGACGTGCTGGAACTGGTCATGAGTTCGGTGTATCCGCCGTCCGCGGCGGCGATCACCGATGCACTGAATCTGCCGCGGCCGACCACCAACCGGATCATCGGCAATCTCGTCCGCCTGGATTTCCTCAAGCGCGACGCGCGCCAGCGCCAGCTCATCGAAGGCGACCGCCTGCTCAAACTGGCACTGGACGTCGTGGCCCGTGCCACACAGCGCGGACCACGGCACGACATCCTGCGCGAACTGTCCGACCGGACCGGGGAAACCTGCAACGTCGGCGTGATCACCGGCGGACGTGTGCGTTATGTGGATCGTGTAGAAGCGCGCTGGCCGCTGTCGCTGCGGCTTGAGCCGGGCAGCGAGATCCCGCTGCACTGCACGGCCATCGGCAAGCTGCTGCTGGCCTATCTGCCGCCCGTGCATCGCGAGAAGTACCTGATGACCATCGAGCTGGCGCGCCATACGGAGCACACCATGACCGATATGGATGCGTTGCGCGTTGCGCTCGACCAGATCGTGGACGAGGGCGTATCGCTCGACGACGAAGAATATCTGCCGGGCGTGGTGGGGATGGCGGTGCCGATTCCCAATGGTGACAATCCGCCGATCATGGGGCTGGCGATTGCCGCTCCGCGCGCGCGCGCCAGCGCGGCGGAGTTGCGCGAAAACCTGCCATTGCTGCGCGAGTTCGCGCAGCGCATGACGCTCTGCTATTAGGCGGAAACATGCTGCTGACGGCTGGCTTCCCCCTTCTGAATGTCCGCGGGTGGTGCGCTCGTGCCGCGCACCACGATTTCGATCGGCAGGCACTGGCTGGGCGGCACTTCCTTGGTGGTCAGCCAGTGCAGCACGGCTTCCGCAGCCCGCTGGCCCAGTTCATAGGTGGGCAGCAGAATGGTCGTCAGGCCCGGCGGAATCTGCGAGGACACCGGCAGGTTGTCGCAGCCGACCAGCGACAGCGACTCAGGCACGCGAATACCCATCGATTGCGCCTCGAACAGGCAGCCCAGCGCCAGCATGTCATTGCCGCAGAAGATCGCGGTCGGGCGCGGGCGCAACTGCATCAGCAGTTGCAGGCCGGCGCGGCCGCCTTCGAAGCCGAATGGTTGCTCGACCACGTTGGCATCCGCGAGCCGGCGGCCCTGTTCGGCCAGCACTTCACGGAATCCCTCGATGCGGTGACGGGCGCGATCATTGTGCCGGCAGTAGCCGGACACCACAGCCAGATGCTGGTGCCCGAGCGACAGCAGGTGCCGCGCCGCCAGCCGGCCGATTTCGTGGTTGTCGAAACCGATCGACGGCTCATGCTCGCTGCTGCGCGCCCAGGTGATGAGAAGGGGCACGCGGCTACCGCGGATTACTTCCCAGGTTTGCGGTGCGTGGTCAGCGCCGACCAAGATCAGCGCGTCGATGGAGCGCTCGAGCAAGGCGCGCACCAGTTCATGTTCCGCGGACAGGTTGTATTCATGCGCGGCAATCAGCAGCTGGTAACCAGAATTGGAAAGCGTGGTCTGCAGGCTCTGTACGGCGCGCGCAAAGATGGCGTTGTCAAGCGTCGGCACGATCGCGGCGACGGTGCGTGCGCGGCCCGACGCCAGGGCGCGGGCCGAACCGTCCATGACATAGCCCAGTTCGGCGATGGCGGAACGGATGCGTTGCTGCGTCTCCGGATGCACGAGGTCCGGGTTGGACAGGGCGCGCGAGACGGTGGCGGTGGACACCCCGGCTCTGGCGGCGACGTCAACGATGCGTGGGCGCGTGGCCATGTAATACCTATGATCAAGAATGTAAATGTTTTCATTATTGTAATCTGGCGCAGAAATGCACGTCGGGTAAACGCGGCCTTGCAATTGGCCGAAAGCTTCAATATGATGAAATGAAAGCGGTTACATGATCTCGCAAAGCAAAGTACTCAAAACACCACTTCGAGAGTTGCGGCGCGGACAAGAAGCCATCCCCAAAGGCAACCAGACGGATTGAATGATCGGAATGTAAATATTTTCATTGTTGTGATGTGATGCTGAGACGCGCGTCGGGTATACGCTGACTTGCATGCATCTCGCACATCCAATAAGATCAAATGAATTCATCATGAATTCACTCGCAAAGCAACACCAAAACCAAAACCATTCGGAGACAGGCGGTGCGAGCAAAGACGTTGTTATCCCCTCGGGGTCAGGCCGGCATCCTGACACTCGGCAGTACTCTGGCGCTGTGGTACGTGCTGACCACGGTGACCCAGATCATCAACCCCATGACGTTCCCGACTCCCGGGGAAGTCTGGGACTCCCTTATCCAGATCGCCACCACCGGCTACGGTGACGGACGACTCGACCAACACATCCTGCAAAGCGTCAAACTGGTCCTGCTGGGCTTCCTGGCGGCCATTGCCATCGGTGTTCCGCTGGGTCTGTCGATGGGGTATTCGCGGCGCGCCGAGGCATTTTTCAATCCGGTGTTCAGCCTGATCCGGCCGATCCCGCCACTGGCGTGGATTCCGCTGGCCATCGTCTGGCTGGGCCTGGGCGATGCCGCCAAACTCCTGGTGAACTGGATGGCTGCCTTCGTGCCGGCCGTGATCAACAGCTATGCCGGTGTCCGCAATATCGAGCCGCAGCTGATCGAGGCCGCGGACATGCTTGGCATTCGCCGCGGCGCGTTCGTGTGGGAGGTGCTGGTACCGGGTTCGCTGCCGATGATCTTCACCGGCCTGCGCCTGTCGTTGCAGGCCGCATGGACCACTCTGGTAGCCGGTGAACTGGTCGGCGCGCTGCTGGGTCTCGGGCATGTCCTCACGCAGGGCTCGCTCGATATCTACCCGTCGATGATTCTGGTGGCCATGCTGACGATCGCCGCGCTTGGCTGGGTAATGACATGGTGCCTGGGCATGCTGGAGCGTCGCGCCATGCCGTGGAGGGCTACATCGTGAGGAGTGCGAATTTGACCGCGGATCAACGCCTAACGCATCAGGCTGCACCCGCAGCGCCGGTGGCCAAGGCCAAGAAGGCGCGCCGGAGCGGGGCAGGGCAATACTGGCTGCTGTCGCTGGCAGGCTTGGCAACTTTTTTCGGCATTTGGTGGGGCGCGGCCGCTACCGGTCTGGCACCACCGCAATTCCTGCCGACGCCGCCCGAAGTGCTGGCGCGCTTCATTGAGCTGACACAGGCGCCGTTCGCCAACTACACGCTGCAGACGCACCTATGGTCCAGCCTCATGCGCTACCTGATGGGCTTCCTGCTGGCGGCGGCAATCGGTGTTCCGCTTGGCTTGCTGATGGGCTGGTTCCGCTCGCTGGACTACATCGTCTCGCCGTTGTTCGAGATTCTGCGGTTCATCGCGCCGATTGCCTGGGTACCGTTTGCGGCGCTCTGGTTCGGCACGGGTATCGGCGGTCCGGTCCTGATCATCTTTGCCGGCGCATTTCCCCCGTGTGTGGTGAACGCCTACCGCGGTGCCAAGTACGTGGATGCCAAGCTGCTGGAAGCGGCCCGCATGCTCGGCGCATCGTCGCGCATGATCCTGCTGGAAGTGCTGCTGCCCGCGGCGTTGCCGTCGATCATGGCAGGTCTGCGAGTGTCTGCCGGCCTGGGCTGGATGTCGCTGGTCGGTGCGGAACTGATCGTAGCCTCGAGCGGTATCGGCTACATGATGGTGAAGGGCCAGAGCAATATCGATACACCGATCGTGATGAGCGCGATGATCGCCATCGGCATCGTCGGTGGCCTGATCGATGTGCTGCTGCGCCAGATCGAAAATTTCGCGATGCGTAATCGTCGTCGTGCACTCAAGTAAAAGGATGGAAGTCGATGGCCGATATCGTTTTTGACAATGTCACGCGCGTCTTCCAGCGTAATGGCGAAGACCTGCTAACGCTGGATGGCATCAACCTGCATATCCAGGACAAGGAATTCGTCGCGATCGTGGGACCGTCCGGCTGTGGCAAGACGACCTGCATGCGCATGGCCGCGGGCCTGGAGTTTCCGACCAGCGGCACGGTGTCGGTGGCGGGGCGCGATGTGCGCAGTCCGGGCCCGGACCGCGCGGTGGTGTTCCAGCAGTTCGCCCTGTTTCCATGGAAGACGGTCTGGGAGAACGTCGACTTCGGCCTGCGCAGCAAGGGCCTGGCGACCGGCGAGCGGCGCGACATCATCGAGCATTACCTCAAGCTGATGAACCTCACCGGCTATGAGAAGGCCTTCCCGCACCAGCTCTCGGGCGGCATGCAGCAGCGCGTGGCAATTGCCCGTGCCTACGCACTCGATCCGGGCGTGCTGCTGATGGACGAGCCGTTCGGCGCGCTCGACGCGCAAACCCGCGTGGTCATGCAGGAAGAGCTCGTGCGCCTGGCGCGCGTGAATCCGCGCACGGTGCTGTTCATCACGCACGCCGTGGAAGAGTCGGTTTACCTCGCGGACCGCGTGGTGATCATGACGAGCCGTCCGGGCCGGGTGAAGGAAATCATCGATGTGAAATCGGTGCGAGAAGCCAACCGCTGGGACGAGCAGGCGACCATCGAAGACGTGATGGACCTCGAATCCTTCGTGCATCTGCGCACGCATATCTGGAAATCGCTGCGTGCCGAGCACGCGGGTCACGAACACTGAATCGCTGTCTGCAAACCGGCGGTGCGCCGCAGGTGCGCTGCTGTCGAACTGTCGCAGGAAAAACAAGGAGAGGAAGATGCAGGGACTTCGCAAGTTGGTGAAACGCGGTGTATGGGTAGCGGCGCTCGCCGGCATGGTGAGCATGCAGGCCGGTGCGGCCGAGCTTACGCCGATCAAGGTCAGCTACCAGCCCGCCGTGTACTGGGCGCTGCCATTCTATGTGGCATCGGAAAAAGGCTGGTGGGCCGAGGTTGGCCTGAAGCCCGAGTTCTCGATCTTCCCGGCGGGCGTGCCGCAGATGGCAGCCTCCGCCTCGAAGTCGTGGGACGTGGGTGCGACCGGATCGGTGCCCGCCGTGCTTGGCTTCGTCCGTTTCGGCGTGAAAACCATCGGCCTGTCGAACGACGAGTCGCAAGCCAACTTGCTGCTGGTGAGCCAGTCGAAATTCGACCAGGTGAAAGCCAATCCGGCGTCGTTGAAGGGCCAGACGATCGTGCTGACCTCCAACTCGACCGGCGATTACGCGGTGCAGGCCTGCCTCAAGAAATTTGGCCTGAGCAAGGCGGATGTCACCCTCAAGAACATGGGCCAGGCCGAGATCATTTCGGCGGTGTCGTCGAACAACGCGGACTACGCCGGCGTCTGGGCGCCGAACAGCTATACGCTGGAAGAAAAGGCCAATGCGAAGGTCCTGTGTACCGGTAAGGACGGCGGCGCCGTGGTGCCGGGCGCGCTGATCGCGCGCGGCGACTACGCCAAGGACAATCCCGAGAACGTCGCCAAGTTCCTGGCGGTGTACCTGCGGACCCAGAACTGGTTGAAGTCCAATCCGACCGAGGCCGTGGCGCTAATGAAGAAGTTCTACCAGCAGGGTGGCGTGACCATTTCGGAAGCCGCGATGCAGAAGGAATTCTCGACGCGTCCGGTGTTCGACCTGCAGCAGCAGCTGACCGCGATGGATCGGGCCAAGGGCGCCTCGCAGATGGACGGCTGGTTCACGCAGATCGCTACCTTCATGCAGGGCTCGGGCGCACTCGCCAAGGTGCCCGCAGCGAAGGATTTCATCGACAGCAGCTATATGGCGA
>DATLHT010000302.1:0-7905 GCA_035539795.1 Burkholderiaceae bacterium | reverse complement strand
CCCCCAAGGGGCGCGAACTGATGGAGTATGCAAGCCGCATGCTCGATCTTTCCACCGAGCTGCAGCACCGTATTGCCACGCCGGAATCCTTGTCCGGCTCGGTACGCTTCGGCGTGGCCGAAGTCGTCTCCACCAGCTGGCTGCCGCACCTGGTGCGGGCGCTGTCCGAGCGCTATCCGCAGCTGCGCCTCGAAATCGAGGAAGGACTGACCAGTGACCTGATGGCCAGCCTGCATCGCGGTGAGCTCGAACTGGTGCTGGCCCCAGGCTATACACGCATGCCAGACGTGCGAAGCGTGTCGCTCGGCAAGGTCGAATTCGCCTGGATGGCCAGTCCCGCCCTCGGCGCCGGCACACACCTGCACACCCCCGCCCAACTGGCCGTGTGGCCCGTGATCGGCCTGCAACCTGAGTCATTCCACTACTCCGCCATCGAAGACTGGTTCCGGCGCGACCACGTGCGTTGCCACTATCTGGCCCGCTGCAAGAGCTTTGCCGTGGCCGGCTCGATGACCATGGCGGCGATGGGCATCGCCTATCTGCCGTTGCGGTACTACGAGGCCGAACTCGCCTCCGGTCAGATGCAGATCATTCCGGTGAGCGATCCGCTCGAGCCCGTCGAGTTCGTGGCGGCCTTTCCGCTCGGGCACGCCTACTCGCTGGCTGCCAGCGTCGCCGAGATCGCGCGCGAAGTCAGCGACTTCAGCTAAGGTCGCCGGGCGGACTTCTCCGTTTCGCCTCTCCTGACCGTTCTCATGTGCGCTCCAGAGCATCGGTGCGCCGCCAAATGCCGCGCCGAGTGCGCTTGCAGGCATGTCGAGGCCCGAATCATTACATCAATAAAATCGATGTAATTACAGCCAAATTTCTCGTTTGAATTTGATGTAAGCACGGTGCATGATGGATTCACCCCGCAACCGGTGACAAGAACGGCAACCCATGCCGCACGCGCCGGAAACGGTGGCCGGAATAACCAAGGAGAACGGCCATGTCTGCAACCGTTGCCGGTGCCCCGGTAGCCGCTACCGCCAGCCCGGCGTCCCCTGCCAAGCTGCAATTGCAGCTGCGCGCCATCACCTGCCTGGCCGACGACATCTGCAGTTTCGAGTTCGTCGATCCGCAGCACAAGCCGCTGCCGCAATTCACCGCGGGCGCACATATCGACGTGCACCTGCCCGATGGCACGATCCGCCAGTATTCCCTCTGCAACGATCCGACCGAAACCCATCGCTACGTGGTCGCCGTGCTGCGCGATCCCAATGGACGGGGCGGTTCGGTGGCGATGCACGACACGTTGCGCGCCGGCATGCTGGTCACGGTGTCCGCGCCACGCAACCACTTCGAACTGTCGGATGACGCCGCGCGCTACCTGTTCATCGGCGGCGGCATCGGCATCACCCCGCTGATGTCGATGATCGCCGAAGTCCGCGCGCGCGGCCAGGATTTTCATCTGGTGTACTGCACGCGCTCGCCGCAGCGCACGGCATTCCTGCGCGAGCTTCAACCGCTGATCGCCAGCGGTCATGTGACGCTGCACCACGACCATGGCGATCCGAAGCAGGGCGTCGATCTGGCGGCGCTGCTGCACGACGCCACGCCCGGCACGCATGTCTACTACTGCGGTCCGAACGGCTTTCTCGATGCCATCGACCGTGCGGTCGAACACTGGCCCAAGGGCACGACGCACTGCGAACGCTTCAGCGCGCCGGCCGGGGAGGCGATCGATACGTCAGCCGATACCGCGTTCGAAGTCGAACTGAAGCGTTCCGGCAAGACGTTCACGGTGCCGCCGGGACAGTCCATCGTGCATGTCATGCAGGCGCATGGCATGGATATTGACGTGTCATGCGAAGAAGGCTACTGCGGCACCTGCATGACCCGCTATCTCGACGGCGAACCGATTCATCGCGATTCCGTGCTCGACGAGGAAGACCGCGAGGAGTTTGTGATGATCTGCTGCAGCCGCGCCAAGAGCAAGAAGCTGGTGCTTGATATCTGAGCATCGATCTGAGCACCGGATTGCCGGGCTTGGCCCGGCGCAATTCATAATGAAGGAGACAACCCCATGAGCAAGTTCGAGTACGTCAGGAATACGTGGTATCCGGTCGGCTTCAGCCATGAGTTCAAGGCAGGCGACCTGCAGGGTCTGAAGGTGGCGGACAAGCCGATCGTCATCTGGCGCACCGCCGAAGGCGAGGTGGTGGCGTTCGACGACCGCTGCTGCCACAAGCGTTTCCCGCTGTCGGAAAGCAAGCTGCTCGACGATGGCCGCCTCGAATGCGCCTATCACGGGTTGTGCTACGACAGCAGCGGCAAGTGCGTGGAGATTCCGTCGCAGCCGGACAAGGCCATCCCGCCGCAAGCCCGCCTGCACGTGGTGCCCATCAAGGAACAGGACGGTGTGGTGTGGCTGTGGCCCGGCGACGTGGAGCAGGCATCCACCCTGAATCCGCCGCGCACGGAGGAACTGACTGACACCAACTGCGTGACTGCCGTGTCGCCGGAACGCATCGATGCCCCGGCCAACTATCTGCTGCTGATCGAAAACCTGCTGGACATCAGCCACTTCTACCCGTTGCACGATGGCAATATCGGCGACAAGGCCAACAGCCTGATTCCGGTCGAGCTGGATGAAGGTGTTTCGGAAGGCTACGAATATATCAAGACGATCCGCCGTGTGGATGGCTATGAACAGCCGCCGTTCCTGCGAGAGTGGTTCCTTTACGACGTGGTGGAGCGCCTGCATACGCACGCCATGATCAGCCCGGGCATGTGCCGGGTGAAGATGCACGTGGCGCCGTCCGGCCAGCTTGGTACCGAGGCTGAACGCGGCTACACGCTGCTGCACCTCTTCTACCCCGTCGATGCACGCAACCTGGTATGGCGCTGGACCTGTACCACCCATAAGGATCACCGGCCGCTCAACGACCCGGATACGCCGACGGCGCTCAAGGTGGCGGAGATGTTCCCCTCCGTCGTGGCGCAGGATCAGTGGGCACTGGAACGCCAGCAGAACATGTTCGATTATCCGGATGACGACTACTCCGAAGTGTTCCTGAAATCCGACAAGGCCCTGCGCCGCGCCCGCCAGATCCTCATGGGCCTGCAGCGCCAGGAGCGCGCCGCGGCCGAGCAGCGCACGCAGAAGGTGCAGGTCATTCCTGTGTCGGCTGCGCAGCAGTAATACCCGGCTACCCTCCGCTGGTCTACGCACCGGTCGCGCGCAAGCGTGGCCGGTGTTTTTTCATGGATAGCGATGATGCACGACAGCGATGGCAATCAGGTCGCAGCGAACTGACGGCCAAGCACATCGCCTGGCATTTTCCATATCGTGTAGTCGGGAGTGTCGCTAGAGGGGGGCACGGGCTCGAAGCGCCCGGACGCCCGGGCGGTGGTGGGTAAGTGTCAGGCCCAGGGCGTGCTGCGACGGTGCGACAGTCTCAGCGCAGGTCGCGCGTCACCGCCTCGGCAGCCTGGATCAGCAGCGCCGCATACTCGCGGATGCGCGGTGGGCGCATGCGTTGTGCCGGGCCGGACAGGCCGACGGCGGCCGTCACGCGGCCGGTGCCGTCGAAGATCGGTGCGGCCACGCCCCACACGCCTTCACGCCATTCGCCGCGGTTCACCGCATAACCGAGCTTGCGCACGCGGTCGAGTTCCTTGCGCAGGCTCGCGACGTCGTGCAGCGTGCGCGGCGAGAACTGCTCCATCTCGGGACCGAACTGTTCGAGCACCGCCTCGGGCTGGTAGGCCAGCAGCGCCTTGCCGGTCGCCACGCAATAGGCCGGTGCGCGTCCGCCGATCTCCGAGTAGGCGCGGATCGGCAGCAGGCCATCCACCTTGTCCACGTACACCACTTCCGTGCCGTCGAGGATCGACAGGTGCACCGTTTCCGAAGTCTGCCGCGACAGCAGGTCGAGTTGCGCCGCGGCGACGCGCTTGAAATCGATGCGTGCCAGCACGCGTGTGCCGAACTCCCACAGCTTGAGGGTCGGCTGGTACTGCTGCGACAACGTATCCTGGCGGGCAAACTGGCGGCTTACCAGGGTCTGCAGGATCCGGTGCACGCTGCTCTTGGACATCTGTAGCTGATTGGCCAGCGCGGTCACGCCGCAGGGCCGGTCATTGTCGATCAACGCCTCGAGCACCGTGAGTCCCTTCAGTAGCGTCTTGTCCATGATCCTGTTGCGTCAGTGATGGCACGGGCTAGCGTGCGGCGCCAATACGTGAAATCGGAGCAGAGACGCCACCCACACCCAGCTCGCTGGTATAGGCGCTCTCCACGGCCAGTGTTCTTACCGCATCCACCAGCGGTTGAAAGCGACCCGAGGTCGCCACCGCGACGAATTCCACCGAAGGCATGCGCGGCCGGGTCTTCAGCATGACCAGGCGGCCATCCGCGATCTCCTGGCTGTAGGCCGCCACGGGCAGGTAGCCGATGCCCTCGTTGGCCATGGTCAACGAGGCGACCACGTTGAGGTTATTACAGCGCGTGACGAAGTTGTATTGCGCCTGGTTGCGCGTGAACCATTGCTCGATCAGCGTGTGGTGATGCGAGTCCGCCGACAGGCTGAGAATGGGCAGCGTCTGCAGCGCTTCGGGCGAGAGGATGCCGCTCGGCACCTTGAAGCGCGGACCCGCCATCCAGCGGAACTCGACTTTGCCGACGGCATCCGAGGTCAGCCCCGGCTCGGCGACCGGGCCGGGAATCAGCAGCAGGTCCAGATCGCCCTCGCGCAGCCGCGAGATCAGGGGGCGCGTCAGTTGCACGTCCAGTTCCAGCACCACGTCGCGGTATGTGCTGCGGATGGCATGGACCAGTTGCGGCAGCCAGGTGAGCGCCACAACTTCCGCGACACCGAGCCGGATCAGGCCGGACAATGACTCCGGGTTACCGATGCGATGGCGCATCTCCGAGGCCAGGTCAATCAGGCGCTCGGCGTAGTGGAACAGCTCCTTGCCCTTGGCGGTGAGGCGGGCCTTGTGATGACTGCGGTCGAACAGCTGGATGTCGAAATCCTGTTCCAGCTCCTGGATCCGGCACGAGACGGTGGACTGCGTGGTGCACAGCCGGTCCGCGGCGGCGGCAAAACTGCCGAGTCGTACGATCCAGACAAGTGTTTCGAGTTGCTTCATGTTCATGGCGCGTTCCCCTGCATGAGCGTCTTCGCCATCACGGTAACCGACCCGCGCCAGCCCTGCCAATGGGGATCATCCCGGCTGTCCGGCACGGTCGTTGCGCATTCTGTGTCATCGTTCAGCGTCGCTATGCGGCGCTGAACGATCATGCCAGGCGACGCGGCTCAGCGCTTTTCGCCCGCGGTTGCCAGTTCGCTGGCACTTTGTGCTGGCGTGCTATCGCTGTGCGCCGTTTCGGCGGGCACGGTGCTCTGGCGACGGCGTTCGAGGTAGGCCAGCAGCTCGCCCACAATCCCGCGCCGGAAGGCCAGCACGCACACCACGAACGACACGCCGAGGATGAACGGCACCCATTCACCGAGTTCCGCCAGGCCTTCGCTCAGCGATACCACCAGTCCCGAACCGACCACCGGGCCGGCCAGGGTGCCGAGGCCGCCGAGCAGCGTCATCAGGATCACCTCGCCGGACTTGTGCCAATGCACGTCGGTGAGGGTTGCCAACTGGAACACCAGCGTCTTGGTGGAACCGGCGATGCCGGCCAGCGTGGCGGACAGGACGAAGGCCGCCAGCTTGTACTGGTCCGTCCTGTAGCCCATTGAGATGGCGCGCGTTTCGTTCTCGCGGATGGCGCGCAGCACCTGGCCGAACGGCGAGTGCACGATGCGGTAGAGCATCCAGAAGCACAGCAGGAAGATGGCCAGCACGAAGTAGTACATGGTCATCGAGTTCGACAGGTCGATGAAGCCGAACAGGTGGCCGCGCGGAATCGACTGCATGCCATCCTCGCCGCCGGTGAACGGCGCGCGCAGGCAGATGAAGTACACCACCTCGGCCAGCGCGAAGGTCACCATGGCAAAGATGATGCCCTGCTGGCGCACTGCCAGGTAGCCGACGATCAGGCCCAGCAAGGCGGACGACAGGCCCCCGGCGAGAATCGCCAGTTCGGGTGTCAGGCCCAGCGATTTCGCCGCGTAGCCACAGATATACGCGGCAAAGCCGAAGTAGGCGGCATGGCCGAACGACAGCAGGCCGGTATAGCCGAACAGCAGGTTGAACGCGCCCGCGTAGATCGCGAAGCACAGGATCGTCATCAGGAACGTCGGGTAGTAGTACAGCGGCGCCAGCACGGCGGCCACCGCCAGTAATGCACACAGCAGGTATTTCATGGGGGTCTCCTTGCGGTGGGCGGCGGTCAGCGGACTCGGCGTCCGAACAGGCCGGTCGGTTTGGTCAGCAGCACGATGGCCATGATTACGAACACTACGACGTGCGCGGCTTCCGGGTAGAAGATCTTGGTAATGCCTTCGATCAGGCCGATACCGAGGCCGGTGACGATGGTGCCCAGGATCGAGCCCAGACCGCCGATCACCACCACGGCGAAGATCACCACGATGATGTTCGAACCCATCAGCGGGTTCACCTGATAGATCGGGGCGGCGAGCACGCCTGCAAAGGCTGCCAGGCCGACACCGAACGCGTAGGTCAGGGTGATCAGCAGGGTCACGTTGATGCCGAAGCTGCGCACGATCACCGGGTTCTCCGTGGCGGCACGCAGGTAGGAGCCGAGGCGTGTGCGCTCGATCGCGTACCAGGTGCCGAAGCACACCAGGAGCGACACGCCGATGACCCAGGCGCGATAGGTGGGCAGCATCATGAAGCCCATGTCGATGGCGCCGGTGAGCCAGTCCGGAGTCGGATAGGGCTTGCCGGAAACACCGTAGAACTTGCGGAAGACTGACTCCAGCATCAGCGCGATGCCGAAGGTCAGAAGCCAGCCATAGATATGGTCGATCTTGTAGATGCGCGACAGCAGCACGCGTTCGATGAACACGCCCAGGCATGCCACGATCAGTGGCGACAGCAGCAGCGAGACGGCATACGGCACGCCGGCATACTGCAGTAGCAGATAACTCGCAAAGGCGCCGGTCATGTAGAGCGCGCCGTGCACAAAGTTGATCACGTTCAGCATGCCGAAGATCACGCCGAGCCCGAGACTCAGCAGGGCATAGAACGAACCGTTGACCAGCCCGACCATCAACTGTCCGACCAGCATTTGTAGCGACAGTCCATCCAACATCGTGTTGCTCCATTCAAGTGAGCACTTCGGGTGAGCAAGACGAGGCGCCCGGGTGACAGGCGGCGCCTCGTACCGGATTACCGCAGGCTTACTTCTTCAGCAGCGGGCAATCGACTTCTTCGAGCGGCTGGAAGGTCTTGCCCTTCGGAATCACGGCGAGCTGCTTGTAGTAGTCCCAGGCATACTTGGATTCTTTCGGCGTCTTGACCTGGAACAGATACATGGCGTGATCGTGCACGCCGTCCGGGCGGATGGTGCCGTTCTTGAAAGCGAAGTCATTCACCGGCATTTCGCGCATCTTCGCCATCACGGCATCCGAGTCAACCGAATTGGCGGCCTTGACGGCCTTCAGGTAGTGCGTCACTGCGGAGTAGGTGCCGGCATGCACCATCGATGGCATGGTGCCGTGGCGCTTCATGAACTTCTGCGACCAGGCACGCGTTTCATCGTTCTGGTCCCAGTAGAAGGCTTCGGAAAACACCAGGCCCTGGGCGATCGGCAGGCCCATGCTGTGCACGTCGGTGATGAAGGTCAGCAGGGACACCAGCTTCTGCTTCTTGGTCAGGCCGAATTCATTGGCCTGTTTGACGCTGTTGGTGGTATCCGAGCCGGAGTTCGCCAGCGCGACGATGTCAGCGCCCGAGGCTTGCGCCTTGAGCAGTTGCGAGGAGAAGTCCTGGCTGGTGAAC
>DATLHT010000301.1:0-6285 GCA_035539795.1 Burkholderiaceae bacterium | reverse complement strand
ATTCATCGGCGCGCGGACGGATACCCGACGCACGCTAATGAATTCGGTGGAAAGCGCCCGCATGCCGGATGCAGAACCGGAGGCGAAACGCAGCAACGTTCTTGCCTGCAGGGAGCGGTGAGCGCGTCCTGCAGCGTGGATTCGGTTCACGGATCTCATGGCGTCCGGCATGTGGCCGGCAGTCGCGCCCATGGATGTGAAGAAGGCTTGCGCCCGAAATTTTTGAGGGAAGACCGCCCGTTCCTGTCTCGTGCGACAGGAGTACATGCGCAAATTGAAAAGCCTGCAAGGCTCATGGTGCGTCAAGGTGGTTCGGCTCCTCGGCTTACCGGCTGTCGGTCATCGAATCGGTGAGCGATCCGTTTTCTGCTGCTTCGATATGTCCATGCATCGAAGCCGGATCGTTGTCAAGGCGAATCATAATTCTTTTGTTTATCCATGTTAAGACATTTGTGCAAAATCGCAGGGTTGTTTTGGTGACGGATTGCGCGACATCTGTGCTCACGCATCCGAAACATGTCGGCGAAGCATGTTCACCACGTATCGATCATCATCTCGCGTGCGAAAAAATACCCACCGATCGCTTCGCGGAATCGACATCGCCAATGTCTGCACTTTGCATTTTTTCGAGCGTGCCACACCCTCCGAAAATCGGGTGTGCCGGCATCTGATTGCACGCCGCAATACCTTCTGCACTACCCAAGCGAACATCTTCCGGCACCGTGAATTTTTTTCAGTCGCGTGGCAAAGCACCATTTGATGCGGGTCTCACACTGAAGCTCAGCTGTATGGTGCGCGGCGCGCTACGCATCGTCATATCATGGACGCAGATCGGACAGTCATGCTCGTGCATCTCTCTGCTGACGTTTTGACAGACTGGAATGTCCGCTTCAACGGTATGCCGTTCAGCCTCGCTGGAACAGATCAGCGACCACAACACACTCACTCCTTTTGTGTCGCCGCTTAGCGTCAGCAGCGTGATGTGTGCCATCAAGAAACCGTTGTGTGGACACGACGGTTGTGTTGCAAATTTTCACTGCGATGGCGCGTCACGCTCCAAATCGCACGCTGTCCAAGTCAGAAGTTCGCGGCGCGCATTTCGAATCGAGATCGGTTCCAGCATCCCGGACACGCACTGGCAATCGCACAACGCATCTCATCCATCGGCCACGCGTAAGCAATATTCTTATAATGGGAACTTCTCGATGGATTCCTTGCCCCATGCGCCGCTGCCTGATCATTGAAGACGATGCGGAGAACGCCCGCTACATTGCCAACGGCTTCCGCGAGCTGGGCTACTTCACGGCCATCAGCCGCGATGGGCTGGATGGACTGCAGCGCCTGGCGGGCGAATCGTGGGACGTCATCATCCTCGATCGCATGCTGCCCAACGACGTCGACGGATTGTCACTGCTGACGACGCTGCGCAGCCTGGGCAAGCAGACGCCGGTGTTGATGCTGAGCGCGCTGTCGGCCACCGACGAGCGCGTGCGCGGTCTGAAGGCGGGGTGCGACGATTACCTCGCCAAGCCATTTTCCTTCGCCGAGCTGGCTGCACGCGTCGAAGCGCTCCTGCGCCGTGCGGGCAACCCGGAACCCACGCAGACGCTGCAGCTCGCAGACCTGAAAGCCAATCTGGTGACCCGCAGCGTCGAGCGTGCAGGTCAGCCGATTGCGCTTCAACCCCGTGAGTTCCGCCTACTGGTCACGCTGTTGATGCACCAGCAACAGGTCGTCACGCGGACCATGCTGCTGGAGTCCGTCTGGGATTATCGGTTCGACCCGCAGACCAACGTGATCGACGTACAGATCAGCCGACTGCGCAACAAGATCGACCAAGGGTTCAATCCAGCCCTCATCCACACGGTCCGGGGTGTCGGCTACATCATGTCGGCGCGCCCGCCAGGCGAACCTGGCACTGAAAACCCGCCGCCCCCTGGCGGAGATACCGACGCATGATCGCCGCGCTCAAGCGGCAAGTGGCAGCCATCTGGAATTCCATCGTATTTCGCCTGGCGCTGCACTACAGCATGCTCCTGCTGCTGGTCCTGGTGGTTGTCCTGACGATCTTGTATACCCAGACCGTCGGGGTAATGCAGCGGCGCATCGATCAGCAGTTGGAATACAACGCATATCGTCTCCAGCAGCACTTCGAACAGTATGGGCAGGATGCACTGTCGCGCGATATCTCCAGGATGCTGGAGGATGGCGTCAGCTCCGACAGCGAGATCTACGCGCTGTGGGACGATCGGCAGCGCCCGGTAGCGGGCAACGTCACCGACCCGGTACTACTGGATCTCCCCCAGGAGCGCATCACCGAGATTCCGGTCTACCATCACAATGGCCGCTCGCTCAGCCGGGTGGTGGTGCGCCGCCTATCGGACGGCAGCACGCTCGCCGTCGGACACGACATGCGCGATCAGCGTGCGCTGGAAACATTGATCGCCGAGGCCAGCCTGTCGGCAGGGGCGATTGCCTTGCTGCTCACGGTCGGTGGCACGCTCATGTTCCGCCAGCTTCTGGAAGCCCGCGTGGCCGCCATCCGGCGCACTGCGGCGCGCATCGAGGCAGGCGACCTGAGCCAGCGCATCCCCGTATCCCCCCAGGATGACGAGTTCGCGCGACTGACCCGAGATATCAATCTGATGCTCGATCAGATCGAGCGGCTGATGGATGGTGTGCGGCACGTCTCGAACACCATCGCGCACAACCTGCGCACGCCGCTATCGCGCATGCTGGTGCGTCTGCGCACTGCCGAGCACGACCCGGCCCAGCGCGATGAAGCTATCCGCTTCGTCATCGGTGAAATCGAAGACCTGAGCATCGTGTTCGACAAGCTGCTGCAGATTGCCGAGGTCGAATCCGGCGCGCGCCGCCAGGCCTTTTCGGAAGTGGACATCAATACACTGGTCTTGGATGTACTGGATCTGTACAGTGCCGTGGCCGAGGAACAGGATGCCTCCCTCACCCACTCCCTCAGTCCCGATGTCGTCCTCCATGGTGACCGGGACCTGCTGGCAAGCGCCACCGCCAATCTCGTCGATAACGCACTCAAGTATGCCGGCCGTCATGCCCACGTCCATGTCACGACACGTCAATCCGATGACCATGTCACCATTGCGGTACAGGACAACGGCGCGGGTATTCCCGCACATGAGCGAGAACGCGTCGGTACGCGCTTCTACCGTCTCGACCGACAAGCGCCAGGCTACGGTCTGGGGTTGGCGAGCGTCATCGCCATCGCCCAGCTGCATGGCGGGACGCTGCGTCTGACCGATGCCGCACCGGGGTTGGTCGCGACCCTGGACCTGCCAGCAAAAAAGGGCGCCTGAGGTGCCCTTTTCCTATTATTAGCCGTCATCGATATCGGTACTTGTCAGTGTTACCGACACTCACCCAAGCATGCGCACGGCCCGAGGCCGGAAAAGATAATAGTCCATGAAGCAAGGCAACGTCAGCGTCGCCTCACCGTTGCGCCGCAACGGGCCGCGCACGATCCGCAAGGCGCGTTGCAGGACTCGCTTGCGCAAGGTGCTATCAGTGATCGACCGGGCGAAATGGGAGCGCACGGCTGACCAGAATGTCTCGGTTTGCACAGTGTAGGAGAATGGCAGGCGGCCGGTTCCCGTATGCTCGAATGCAGAGCGTTCGAACAGCGCATCCACGCCAGCCGGGTGCCGCGGAAACAGTGGTAGGTCGCCATCCTCCACCAGCATGCTGAGTGGGCCGGCGACTTCATGGCGCTCATCTACCCCGCAGCTGAACACGGCCAGCGTTCCGTCGGGCTTGAGAATGCGCCGCAGTTCCGCACTGTCGATGGCCGGCTGGTCGCCGGAATCAAGACACAGGATCACATCGACCGACTGGTCGCGGAACAAGAAGGGCTGTGTGGACGAGACCAATACAGCATCAGTGGTGCGCAGCGAATGCGGCAGATGCTCCGAGATCGTGCCGAACACCACACAGACTTGATCGGCATGACGGGGAAGCGGCACACTGGCGACGAGCGCGTCGGGACAGGCGGGTACGATCATGTCTGTTTCTCGAGTCAGGCATGGCCCGGTTGGCAAACAGGCCGCGCGGAGGCGGCCTGTTGCGTTGCAATACAAACGACGTCTACTCTTCCTGGAACGCTTCTTCGCGCTTTTTCTTGATCGACGGCAGGGTCACCACCGCCACCAGCAACGCTGCAGCGATCAGCAGGCCCATCGACAGCGGACGGGTGACGAACACCGAGAACTCGCCACGCGACAGCAGCAGGGCGCGCCGGAAGTTTTCTTCCATCATCGGTCCGAGCACGAAGCCGAGCAGCAATGGAGCAGGTTCCATGCGCAGCTTGTAGAACAGGTAGCCGAGCAGACCGAAACCAGCGGCCATGAAAACGCTGAAGGTCGAGTTGTTCACCGAATACACGCCGATCGCACAGAACACCAGGATGGCGGGATACAGCAGGCGGTACGGCACGGTCAGCAGTTTCACCCAGATGCCGATCAGCGGCAGGTTCAGGATGATGAGCATCAGGTTGCCGATCCACATCGAGGCGATCAGGCCCCAGAACAAGGTCGGATTGCTGGTCATCACCTGCGGGCCCGGCTGGATGTTGTGGATGGTCATCGCACCGACCATCAGCGCCATCACCGCGTTGGGCGGAATACCGAGCGTCAGCAGCGGAATGAACGAGGTCTGGGCCGCTGCGTTGTTGGCTGCCTCCGGACCTGCCACGCCTTCAATGGCACCCTTGCCGAATTCATGCGCATACTTGGAGGTCTTCTTTTCCAGTGCATACGCCGCAAACGAGGCCAGTGCCGCGCCGCCGCCCGGCAGGATACCAAGTGCGGAGCCCAGCGCTGTACCGCGCAGAATCGCCGGTGCCATGCGCTTGAAGTCTTCCTTCTTCGGCATGAGGCTGGTCACTGCATTGGTAAACGTCTCGCGCTTTTCCTTCTGCTCGAGGTTGGCGACGATTTCCGCGAAACCGAACACACCCATGGCGAGCGCGACAAAGTCCAGACCGTCGGTCAGCTCGGCAACGTCGAACGAGAAACGTGCTGCGCCCGAGTTCACGTCGGTACCGACCATGCCCAGCAGCAGGCCGAACACGATCATGCCGATTGCCTTGACCAGAGAGCCGGAGGCCAGCACCACGGCACCGATCAGACCCAGCACCATCAGCGAGAAGTACTCGGCGGGACCGAACTTGAAGGCGACTTCCGCCAGCGGAGCGGCAAAGGCGGCCAGGATCAGCGTGGCCACGCAGCCGGCGAAGAAGGAACCGATACCAGCCGTGGCCAACGCCACGCCGGCACGGCCACGCCGCGCCATCTGGTAGCCGTCGATCACGGTCACCACCGACGACGATTCGCCCGGCAGGTTCACCAGAATCGCGGTGGTGGAGCCACCGTACTGAGCACCGTAGTAGATACCGGCCAGCATGATCAGCGCCGATTCAGGCGGCAGCGCATAGGTAGCCGGCAGCAGCATGGCGATGGTCGCCACCGGACCGAGGCCCGGCAGGACGCCGATCAGGGTGCCCAGCAGGCAGCCCATGAAGGCGTACAGGAGGTTGGTATACGTAAACGCCGCACCGAACCCCAACATCAGGTTATTCATCAATTCCATGATTGGATCCTTAGTGGGCCATGAAGGCGGGCCAGAGCGGGAATTGCAGGTTCAGGCCGTAGACGAAGGCGGCGTAACTCATCACTGTGAGCACCAGCGCGTTGACGGCAGCCCATTTGAAATTGAACTCATGGCTGGCCATGCTGGAAACGATCACAAGAATCGGCAGGGAAATCAGCAGGCCAAGCGGATACAGCAACAGGCCGAACATCACTACCGAGCCGAGGATCCACAACAGCGTCTTGACGTCCCAGCGGTCGAGCCGATCGGGTTCGGCTTTGGGTGACATGGAACCCGCGATCACCATCAGGCCAAGTAGCGCCAGAATGATGCCGAGCCAGAACGGAAAATAGCCCGGCCCCATCTTCGCCGCTGTCCCCATGGTGTAGCTCGTGGCGACGTACGAGAAGCCTACGCCGACCACCGCGTAGAACAACCCGGACGCAAAGTCCTTATGGTTTCTTATCTCCAACTCCACTCTCCTTTTGCGGTTCATTGCGCCAGAAAAATATTCAAGCTGCGCAAATTTAAGCCCGCTCCCTTTCAGTTCGCTTTCCATCAAAATACATGGAAAGAAATTGGGCGAAAAATGGATGAAAAACCACCTGAGGCCATGCAACGCCAACATTAGAGCGCTTCAGAATTAAAAAATATATCCTTTTAAAT
>DATLHT010000300.1:0-3114 GCA_035539795.1 Burkholderiaceae bacterium | reverse complement strand
AGTTCGGGGCCGGGCAGGTGGTGGTCGGTGACCACCACGTCGATGCCGCGTTCATTCGCGGCTGCCACGCCGTCCACGCTGGCGATACCGTTGTCGACGGTGACGATCACATCCGGCGTGTGCTGCGCCGCCAGGGCGACGATCTCTGGTGTCAGGCCGTAGCCATACTCGAAGCGGTTCGGCACGATGTAATCAACCTGCGCGCCGAGCGCGCGCAGCCCGCGCAGGCCGACGGCACAGGCAGTGGCGCCGTCGCAATCGTAGTCGGCCACGATCAGGAAGCGCTTGCGCGCCGCGATGGCATCGGCCAGATAAGTGGCCGCTTCGGCGATGCCCTTGAGTTGCCCGGGCGACAGTAACTGTGGCAAGTCGGTCGACAATTCGTCCGGTCCGGTGACGCCGCGGGCCGCATAGATCCGCGCCAATACCGGATGCAAGCCGTGGCCGGCCAGCAGGTCGGCAGTGTCCGCCGGATGCGGGCGGGTGGTAATGCGTGTCATGCCTTGCCTCCGAGCGTCAGCCAGCGTTGTCGCCAATCGCTGCTGCGCAGGCCGCGCCAGAATTTCCGCAGGCCGGTACGCATGATGGTGCGGGTGGCAACGTGCGTATCGTTGCTGACAACTAGTTGAAGTTTCTGGATTTGGCCGGCGCCGAGTGCTACAAGCGCCGGGGCGAACCAGTCGGCTTCGAGCCGGCGCATGATATCGAGCCATGTGGCCCAGTCGCCATTGGCCGAGCTGCTGCTAGCGTGGTCGAGCATGATGAGTGCGCGCCCTGGCGGGAGATTGCAATCGGACAGCGCGGTCGGCGCCGGGTTGGCGGGCGTGCCCGCCGACAATGCGAGGCCGCGCGCGAACAGATCGTCCGCCCACACGACATCGGCCAGTGGTGCCACCTTCTGCAGCGCGCCAGTGCCGTGCAGCCACACGGAGTTGACGGTGGGCCGGCCGGCCGCCTCGCGGGCCTGATTGACCGGGTGATCGAACCAGATCATCTGCACTTCGTTCTGGAACCGCCGCCACTCGCGTGCCCGTTCGCCAGCCTGCATCCACAGGTCGATATTGCGGCCGATAGCGCGGGCCGGCGTGGCAGCCTCCAGCATGCCGAAGGTTTCACCGGACACGAACCAGTGGCCGGGCAGCGGCAGGTCGAGTGTCATGCCAAGTTCGGCGAGTATGGGCCGGATCGTCTCATGGAGCGCTTCAGCCTCATCCGCTTGCAAGTCAAGCAAGGCCGGATCCACGAGCACGAGATGGTCGCGGGCGGCGTGGATGTGGACCGGCTGAAGGCAAGCCCAGGTAGAAGTTGATGCGGTGGACGCCGGAGCCTTGCTGTCAGCTTTTCCTGGTAGCGTGCGTGCGGCAAGCCGCATATAGGGAGCGGTTGGCAGGCTGGGGCCGCTGGTGGACAGCCCCGCCATGGCTGCGAGCCAGCGCTCATGCGGCAGCGATGGCAGGTAGGCGTCATCGTGCGTTTCGTCTTGGCTGGGCACGGCCGGCTCCATCCGCGCAAGCAACTTTTCCAGCGCTGGGAGTTCCAACTGCCGGAGCAGGTCAATGCCAAGCGTCTCGCGGTTTTCACGCGGCGGCAGCACGCCCGGCAGGATAAGGGTCAATTCGGTGGTCATGGCCCCGCCATTGTAATCGTGCGCGCCAGTGTGCCGAACATGCGCATGCCAGTCATTCACGCCCGCAATAGTGGCCGATGCATTATGATTGGCCGCTGGCAGGACGCCGCACCCTCCGGCAGTCTCATTCCGGAAGTCATTTGCCGAGGGCAGGATTGTGGGTGGCGCTGCAGGAGAACGTTTCGGGCGTCCCGGCCAGAAGTCAATACGCATGCACGAGGAGCTGCATTGAATTTTCCCTACGAATGGCAGATCGGCTGGCGCTACACGCGCGCCAGCAAACGCGCCAGCCGCAACACCTTTATTTCCTTCATCTCGATGATCTCCATGTTCGGCATTGCGCTGGGCGTGGCAGCACTGATCGTGGTGCTATCGGTAATGAACGGTTTCCAGAAGGAAGTGCGCGACCGCATGCTGTCGGTGCTGTCACATATCGAGATCGTCTCGCCAACCGTGCTGCCGGACTGGCAGGTGACAGCGCGTGAGGCGCGGCAGAATCCCGAGGTCATTGGCGCGGCGCCCTACATTGGCGCGCAGGCCATGCTGAGCCGCGACGAAACGGTGCGCGGCGTGCTGCTGCGCGGCGTGTCGCCGGCCGATGAGCCTTCCGTGTCCGACATCGGCACGACAGTGCGCGACGGTACGCTGAACAGCCTCGTGCCCGGCAATTTCGACATCATCCTCGGCAGCGAACTGGCGCGTGCGCTGGGCGTACGCACCGGCGACAAGGTCACGCTGATCGCGCCGCAGGGCACTATCACGCCGGCCGGCGTGCTGCCGCGCATGAAGCAGTTCAATGTGGTCGGCGTCTTCGACTCCGGCCATTTCGAATTCGACAGCGCGCTGGCGCTGGTGCACCTGAAGGATGCGGAAACCCTGTTTCGCCTGGCTGGCCCGACCGGCGTGCGCCTCAAGCTGAAGGACATGCAGCGCGCGCCGCTGGTGGCCCAGGACCTGGCACGCACCATGTCGGGCGAACTGTACATCCGCGACTGGTCGCAGCAGAACCGCAACTGGTTCGCGGCCGTGCAGACCGAGAAGCGCATGATGTTCATCATCCTGACGCTGATCATCGCGGTGGCGGCGTTCAATCTCGTCTCCACGCTGGTCATGACGGTGACCGACAAGCAGGCCGATATCGCCATCCTGCGCACCATGGGCGCGCAGCCATTCTCGATCATGAAGATCTTCATCGTGCAGGGCGTCGCCATCGGCTTTATCGGCACCATCCTCGGCGTGGCTGGCGGTACATTGATCGCCACCAATATCGACGTGATCGTGCCAGCCATCGAACGCCTGCTGGGCGTGCAGTTCCTGCCGAAGGACATCTACTTCATCAGCTCGTTGCCGTCCGATCCGCGCCTGAACGACATCGTCACCATCGGCGTGATTTCCTTCGTGCTGGCGACGCTGGCCACCCTGTATCCCAGCTGGCGTGCAGCGCGCGTCAACCCCGCGGAGGCGCTGCGCTATGAATAACGGAACCG
>DATLHT010000299.1:0-16680 GCA_035539795.1 Burkholderiaceae bacterium | reverse complement strand
CCGTGGCGAGATGGCGACCGCCCCGATCCGTCCGTTCTCCGGCGGCGAGAAGGCGCGCCTTGCGCTGGCCCTGATCGTCTGGCAAAAGCCCAACCTGCTGCTGCTCGACGAACCGACCAACCACCTCGACCTCGACACACGCGAAGCGCTCACCATGGCGCTTGCCCAATTCGATGGCACGCTCATGCTGGTCTCGCACGACCGCCATCTGCTACGCGCCACCACCGACCAGTTCCTGCTGGTGGGCGACGGCAAGTTGCAGCCATTCGACGGCGATCTCGACGACTACCGCGATTACCTGCTGCAGCAGGCCGCCGCCAAGCGCGCCGCGCTCGCGGGCACGCGCGCATCGAACGACGCCAGCCCGGCGGCAGATGCCGGCCCGAGTCGCAAGGAAGCGCGCCGCGCCGAAGCCGAGGAACGCCAGCGCCTCGCCCAGCTGCGCAAACCGCTCGAAAGAGACCTGGCCACGGTCGAGAAGAAAATGGCCGCGCTGCAAACCGACAAGACGGAAATCGATGCCTTCATGGCTGACGAAAGCAGCTATGCCGACGCCAACAAGGCCCGCTTGCTGGAGATGCTCAAGCGTCAAGCCGAAGTGACGGAGACGTTGGATACGCTGGAAATGCGCTGGCTGGAGTTGCAGGAACAGCTGGAGCAGATCGGCTGATTATCAGATTGTCTGATTAGCGGACAACCCTGACAGCAGCGCTACGGATTCCCAGACGTTCAAGCGTTGCTGCACCGGCATGGTGTACAGAAACACGATGCGTTTGCATTAGTTTTGTAGCCGAGCCATGGCAAAGCTTTTAGGATGCGGCGATCTTCCAGACACTGCCGAAGCCGCCGCCATGAAAGCCACCACTTTGCCCGGTTGCGCCGGACCATCCGCCAGCGCATCGACTCCGTCGCCCTCGCTTCATGGCGACTCCGGGCGACAGCCGCAGCCGACAACGCAGCAAGCGCATGCCAGGGCTTCTGCTGTGGCAACGGGACGGATGCTGCCGTCGGCATATGTATCTACGCTGGCATTTCGTTCCGCCCCTTTGGCAGCCCATCTGCCTGAGTCCGCCGCTGCCGGACTGCCGGTAACGACCATTTTTTCGAAGGCTGACCAGCTCTTCCCGGTGCTGAATACGCTCTTCGCCAGCCTGCATGCCACCCTGCCAGCCGGCATGGGCGCCGGGCTTGATGATCCCAAGGCGTTACGGTCCGCCATTCGTGCGTATGCAGATAATCTGGAGCGCATCGAGCCCGGTTCTGAGGCCGTGGCAAAGGCGCGGAAGGTCTTGACGTCCCAGCTGCTGGCCTCCGCATCGAAGATCGACGAACAGGCGCAGGAACTAGCGCTACAGCTGCTCGATATGCATATCGCGGCGCTGACGCAACGTCAGCCCGACACCGAAGAAATCTCAACCTTCAAGCAGATTCAGGAGACGCTGGAAACGCTTGCCCGCCGCGCCCGCCCTTCCGCGAAAACGCTATCAGCCCACCTCGATGCCCTGGAGAGACTGATATGCAATCCCTCTGCACCGCGATACCCGCTTGCCCCCCTGCAACAGGCGCGCACCGCCCTGCGCTCGCTGACCGACCGCGATGCCCAGCGATCTGCCGCACATGCCATGCACGTTCTGGTCATCGAACTGAAACAGGCACAACCCACGGAAAAAACCTCCACGACGCTCATCACGCTCAAGGAAACGTACGCGTTACTGGAGTCGGTTGATGCAGGAAAAATCGTGCCGGCCTCCACGCTGGAGAATCAGCATGCGGCGCTGCAGGCGCTTCTGCGCGGCCACGACGTCCCTTTTTCGGAGGAAATCGATGTAGAGGTCGTGCAGGAAGTCAGCGCCGCACTGCAATCTGTCGTCCGTCTCCGGACCTTGCAGGAGACGCTGCTCGCCTTGCAAAAGCGTGAGGCCGAAATCGCGATCATGCACATGTCAGTCTTGAGCAAGGCATCCAGCAAAATCATGGAGGACGGACTGTCCAACATGCTGCCTGACGCCGCGCGCTTGGACCGGTTTTCTGTCGCCGATATCCTGGCTGCCGCACCCGACCCGCTTATCCATGCATCTGGGTGGATGCGCAACAAGTTCGTCGTGCGTCGGGCCAAAGAGATCAGTAGCCGCTTTACGCGCAAGCTGACGCAAGCCACCCAGGCCCCTCCCACGCACCGGGGTGGTGAACGGCTGGGCGATCTGATAGTCGGGACAGCCGTATCCAACCGTAGTCCCCAGCTTCTCCGCTATCTCAATAACGTCCCTGCGGTGGGCGGTACCGGCACGGATGAGCAGATGTATGACATATGGCGGACCGGGATGCACAATCCGTTTCTTAAAGCGAGCGACAAGCTTCACCTCACCAGCAATCTGTACCTGCGAGGGCAGATACTCGATCCCGACAAACTGATCACGAACTGGGAATCCAAGGAACTGCACAGTGCAGATCTCAAGACAGTAATCCAGGCACTCATCGACCTGCCCGTGGGAACTCACGCGAAACTGACGACCTTCCGACAAGAGGAAGTACAGAAGTGGCTGCAAGCCCTTTATGAAAAATGCATGCCCGCCACATTCGGCGACCTCGTCATTCAAGTGAGCCGCGGCAATGGCACAGGGCATTTGGAGGAGGCGCTCCTTGTCGCATCAGACCAAACCGCCGAGACGGCAATCGAAGCTTACGTTCGGCCTGGTCGCACGCTAGAGAATATTCCCTATCTGCTGGAGCTTGCTGCGTACGCGAGAAAGCCGGAATCCCTCGCATTGCTGGCGCGCTTGCACCCTGATCCTGGCGCGCTGCCACCGCTGCTCGAAAGCTTCATGCCGGGCGTTCTTCAAAAGAGCATGTACCGCCCTCGCGATGCCGACAACGCGGACATGCTGCGGACCATCAGGAACATGATCAATGCGGGGGTTAGCGCCAGCTATCAGGACCATCATCACTTCACTCTTTTCCATGAAATTGCATCGCTGTCCAGCGCACGCGCCCGCTCTCCTGAAAGTCTTTCCGCCCAGGTAGAGATGATCGATTTTCTGGTGGCGCGCGGCGCGAATATCGGCGCCGTCGACACCTCCGGCAGAACACCGCTGGATTTGCGCTTCAAGATCCTGCACAGGGCTGGGATTCCGCTGGCGACGGATCCTGTCATTGCACGCCTGCGCCATCATGGCAGCACGATTCAGCAAGCCATTCAGCGCATCAGGGACGAGATTCACCAGATGCCGCTGCTGACACCTGACCGCGATCGCAAAGTTGCCGGCCATTTGCGCCTGATTCGCATCATGACCGATTTCATGACTGAAGAAGTGCAAAAATCGGCCGCTGCATCGACCAATGCACCGGATACGCCGCCGCCCTCAGGCGGCAGCACGACCGCAACGTGATCAAGGATGGTACGCGCCCCAATCAAGCCCGCGGATCTGCCGGCCACGCCCTGACTCAGGAGCCGGCAGCCGGGGCTGGAGTGAGTGTTCTTGGCATTCCCATATGACGCTGGCACCTGTGCTGCTGGCCTGTTTGGTGCATCCATATGTCTGCGCTGCCAAGCCGGCGCGATGCAACGGCCCCAGCCGCAGGCGGCATGGTGAGGTTGTCGCTGCTGTACGTCGCTGCTGTACCTGTTACCTCCCCCACACCAACGTCAAATGGGGGCAAGCGCAAGGAAAATTGACGTTATTCGCCAAGCGCCGTGACATGTTCTTTTCTTAAGATCAGATCGTGATTTTTCTGGAGTGTCATGTGTATGAATCACACGCCTCAGGCATTACGTCCCGCCGAGCTGTCCGCCCGGACAGTTCAGTATCTCAAAAAGCCATCAACATGAAACTTTCATCCTCGACAGATTCACCTGTTCCTGCTTCGAATATCCAACCGGCATCACAACCCGGCTCACCTGGCGCAGCACATGAGGGATCCGGGCCCGAAGTGCAGAGCCGCGCATCCTTGGCACTCAACGAGCGAAAGCTCACATCCACCTATATCTCGACGATCCCGTTCCGCACACTCGCTCCGCAACATGCAGTGTTACCTGACCCCTCCACCGTGGTCGAGACAGGCAGGATTTTTTCCACCCCTCATCTGCTCCATCTGCAACTGGAAACGCTTCTTTCCGGCTTTTTCGCCAAGCAACCGCACAGCATGGGTGCCAAGCTCGATGATCCCGATGCTTTGCGCAAGGCGATCACAGCGTACTCGGAGAATCTGCAGCGGATCGCGCCGGATGATCGTGCGGTCAGGCACGCGATCAAACATATTTCCCGATGGCTACAGTATTCGGTTTTTCCAACGATGCAGGCGATCAACCGCGAGGCCAGGGAACATGCACTCACGCAGTTGCGCGACCGCATCACAGCGCTCAAGTCAGGTTCGGCGGATATCCGGGCTACACCCGCGGATGATTCCAAGCAAGGCCCCGATATCATCGAATCGCTCCAGAACTCACTCGAGATGCTGATCCGTATTCATGAGGATCGCATGGCATACTCGAGCAGCGTGCTTGATGCCCGCGCCTATTTCATACAGGAGCTCGAAGAGCAAGTCCAGGATCCGGAAATCAAGCAGACACTCGGACAATTGGAACGCCTGTTCGTCGATCTGTCCCAATTGCGGAATCTGCAAGACAGACTGCTGTCATTGCAAAGGCACGAAACGGCCATCGCCATCCGGTATCTGCCGTTCCTCCAGCAACGCACGCGTCAGCTTGTGCAACATGGCCACTTTCCGATACTGACGCCGATCGACCGGTGGCCGCGCGATATGCCACCGTCTTTCGATGGCATCAAGATGTTGCAGGAGATATCCCGCGCCATGCTCAACCAAGGATTGCTTCGCCGTGCAAAAGCACTCGCCGGAGAGCACGTCAAAAAAATCGAAATTGCCATGCACGCCGGCAAACCGTTGGGAAATACGCTTGCCGGCATCGCCTGCACCACTGGCGACAGTCGCTTGCTGAATCTGGTTTCGCATAGCCATGCCGTGCTGGGCGGCTCGGCGGCTCAGGTGTATCTACTCTGGCTTTCTGTCATGCATCAACCGGAATTCACACGCCAGGAGAAATGCGCTTTCACCACCAAACTGTATCGCGATGGCAAGATGGCCACGGCTGAGGCGTTGTATGAGAGACATCAGCTTGGCAAAGTCGATCTGCTCGATCTGGAAATCGCTCTGCAAGCCGTCACTGCGATTCCAGAAAATGAAGGCAGGGTATGTCAGGAGGACAAGGCAGCGCTGCTCGACGACTGGCAGGAGCTTCTCCTGGAGTATCAGTTACCGGTCTCCCTGGGCGATCTTTATGTGCGCGGCTTGTCGTTGGAGCCATCACCAGACCGTGTGCAGATCGCGCTCGGCATGGCATCCGACCAGACAGCCAAGGCGGAAATCGCCGCCTGCCTGGCTACAGGCGCACGCATGGATTTGAACGATTTTCTGCAACAAGCCATTCAGATTAGAAAGCCGGAATGCGTCGCCCTGTTGCTGGAACACCACCCCCTGTCGGACACTGTCCCGGAAGCACTCGCGCAATCCCTGTCATACGCCATCAACGAGGCATCCCGGCCGCGCGACGCCGGACACATCGCCATGCTGCAAGTGATCCGGCATCTGGTGGAAGCCGGCTTCACAACCCGCTACCGCGACGATACGCACCGGACACTACTGCATGTCGCCGTGAGCCTGCCCCCTCCATCTTTCGCACATGAAGACGTGCTACCCCACCAGCTTGCGTTGATCCAGGCTCTTGCGACCAGGGGTGCGGACCTGAACGGCACTGATCGGCGGTGCCGGACGCCGCTCGGGATGCGTGTGGAACAGTTGAATGACGCGGGAGCATCCGCACCCGGCGATGACATGATCGTTACAGCGCTGCGCGCGCACGGAGGTTCCGTGGAACAGGCCATCCGGCCACTGGAAGAAGCGCTTGGACGGCTGCGCCTGCGCGACGATGCCATCCCGCAGATCATCGCAGGCCATCATCGATTGATCGGGATGCTCAACACGATCCTGACAACAGACCACACGCGCTCGGAGTCGGCGACGACAGCAGCCACTGGTGCACCGGCAACATCACCATAATGACTCGATAGAGGCAATCACACTACCTCTGAAATCGGCCTCCGACGATGCCGCAGTATCCCGCGGCATCGTCGCTCCGCATGGGCGGATCATCCGCGCTCGCGCCGTACCATCGCCCCGATCAGCAGCAGGGTCAAGACCACCAGCCAGATCAGCGACCATACCGGAATGGAGATGCCGAAAATCGGCGGCAGCGGCAGGCTGCACAGGCCGCTGGAGCGGAACATCTCCGGCAGGATGCGGGCAGTGGGCAGTGCGTTGATCCAGTTCTGCATCGGATCGATGCCGCACGACTCCGTAGGATTGAGCAGCGTCCAGACATGATAGCCAGCCACGGCAATGCCGCCGATGCCCGACAGCATCGCCAGCCCATGCCACAGGCCGCGCGTGGCACGGCCCAGCGAGGCCAGCAGCGCGAACAGGCCGATGCCAAGAAAGGCATAGCGCTGCAGGATGCACAGCGGGCATGGCTTGAGCATTTCCACATGCTGCAGGTACAGCGCATAACCCAGCAGGCCGAAACTGACAATGGCGATCAGCAGGAAGAACGGGCGCGAAGGCATGGAAGTCGGTTGCACAGTCATGGGCGGCGGCAAGAGGGAGTGTCCAGAAGCGCATATTATCGCATCGGCAACCATGGACCGGGCAACGCCACCCCGCTGATCCCGGCGATGGCATGGCGTCGTGCATGGGCTATGCCATATGTGCTACGCAGCCTCTACCGCCAGCATGGCAGGATACGCCCCTGCAACGGTGCGGGCCGTGGGCGCAGCTCAGGTCTCTGGCCTCCGCCCCGCCACAGCGCTCCGCACACTATGCTTGGCCTCCTCAGCCAGTCCGCCTGGGCGCTTCAACTGGCGGCCGTGTCATTCGCTGTCGGATCATTCGCTGTCGGATGACAGATTCACTTCGGATATCTGCTCTGCGGGAACCGGCATCTGGGGTGCCGAGCGGCTGCGCGACACCCGCAGCGCATCGCGGGATCCGGCCTGGCCCGGCTTCTGGCCCGCGTTGTTGGCAATGTGCGGATCCGCCCCCATTTCCCGCAGCCTGGCAGCCACCTCTGCATGGCCATGGTAGAGCGCCAGGTGCAGCGGCGTATTCCCATCGGAGTCCCGCGCGTTCACGTCGAAGGTATGCTGCCGCAGGAGCTCCACGACATCGAGCTGGCCCGCCTTGCTTGCTACATGCAGCGCCGTGCGCCCATCCACGTTCCGCCGATCGGGATTGGCGCCGCGGGCGAGCAGGACCTGGATCACCTCCGGCTTGCCATACTCGGACGCGACGTGCATCGCGGTCCAATGATCTGCGTCGGCATCAGTCTCCACGTCCGCCCCAGCCTGGAGGAGCGCCTGAACCACTTCCACACGACCTTGCCTGGCCGCGAAATGCAATGGCGTCCATCCAAAGGTGTTTTCCTGTTTAACAGGGAGCCCCCTGGCAATCAATACATTGACGACGTCCGCATAGCCAGCATGGCTGGCGGCATGCAATGCCGCCATGTCCAGCCGGTCCTCAGCGAACGGATTGGCGCCGGCCTCCGCCAGCAGGCCGATAACCTCCGCGCGTCCGGACAGGCAAGCGTAATGCAGCGCCGTCCGCAGTTCCTTATCTACCTGATGAACATTCGCGCCGACATCAAGCAATGCGCGCACGGCTTCCGTATGCCCATTCTGGCAGGCAAGATGCAGTGCCGTCGCGCCGGCCAAATTTGCAGGAAACTCATGGCCAGGCTGGCACAAATATCGAATGGTGCTGGCCATCCCCGCCTGACTGGCGAAATGTAGCGCCGTAAAGCCATTGCGGTCGACGGCATAGAGGTTTGCCCCATATTCATGCAATCCCCTGATTATGCCGATCTGCCCTGCCATGCTGGCGTAGTGCAGCGGTGTCCGCCCTTCGCTATCCCGACGATGGGGATCGGCGCCTGCCTTGAGCAGTCTTTGCACCACGCGCAGCTGTCCTTGGTCACTCGCGCAATGGAGCGCTGTTTTGCCTGTACTGTCGGCTCGCTCTATGTCCGCTCCCGCGCGCAGCAGCATGCTGACACCTTGATCGAACCCCAGCTGGGACGCGAATTGCAGGGGTGTGGCACCTGACCCTGTCACCGCATGAGGGTAAGCCTTGGCGTTCAGCAGCATGCGCACAATACCGTCATCCTGGGCGCAGCAAGCGTAATGAAGCGGCGTCCATCCATCGTCACTCGGAGAGTCGATATTGGCCCCGGCATCGAGCAGTATCCGGGCAGTATCGGCATGGCCATGCCGGCAGGCCCGCTGGAGCGGTGTCACCTGGACTTCGTCACCCCTGTTAACGTTGGCACCGGCCGTGATCAGCAGCTTGACGACTTCCAGGTGCCCTTTGTGAGCCGCATAATCTAGTGCGACCTTACCCTTAGCACCCTTCTGCTCGATATCCGCGCCAGCCTCAAGGAAGATCTTGACCACGGAGATCCGGCCCATGTCACACGCGGCATGCAAGGGCGTTCTGCTCTCCCGGCATTTCTGCAGCGGGTCCGCTCCGGCCTGCAGCAATAACCTCACGACGCCCTCATGCCCGCTCCGGCTTGCTGTATATAAAGGCGTCCACCCCTGTGAATTCGGACGGTTGATATCGGCCCCAGCATCCAGCAGGACTTGCGCGATCTCAAGATACCCGTCGTGACACGCCCAGAACAGCGGGCCAGCCTTGCCGGGTGGAATGGCCCGGATATCCATGCCCGCAGCGATCAGTGCCTTGACTTGCGCAATATCGTTACTCCAGACAGCCTCGAGTAGGACCTCCATTCCATCTTCTGGCGTAAGGGGTGCGACCAACTGCAACTGTGCGTCACTCACCCGTGCCACGCCCGACACCGGCTGTGGCGTACTTCGCCCTTCCCGCGGCGGGCGTTTGCTTGCAGGCTCGCGGGCCGGCGGAAGTTCCTGCGAGTTGGTCCGCGCGTGCAGACGCGATGGCGCGATGCGCCCGGTGGAAATACAACCGCCCATGTTCAGCTCCAGATATGCAAGGCATCGTCAAGATCGTTTCACAATCATAAATACGATGACTGAGCGCGATTGAAAACAATGGAAAGCAATCACGTAGATGCCACGATATCAATTGAAAAATGCAGTAATGCATTTTTCCGGCAACCAATCCATATCGGGAAACTTGAGCCACAAAGCCGCTCAGCGATGGAGCGCCACAGCAAAGGTTGCCGGCCATACGAGCGCATGCGCCTATTTATTGGAGAGGCGATCTATATCAAGTCGCCCCGGCTTCCGACCCCATCCCCATCAAGCACGCGCATCTGTCACTCTAAGCTCGTATTGCGGCACAAGGAGAATGACAAGCCGTGACGCACATTGAGGGTTCCAGATTATCTGTAAAGAAGTTTAAAAAACGTGAGACTTCACCGTTATTTACACGCTGACAGCAATTCCTGTCGATACCATGCCGTCATTCACGACTGACGGAATCCATCATGCTCAAGACGCTGACGCGCAGCCTGCGTTCATCCACACCGCTCACCAATGCCAACGGCAACGATGGCTCGGCAACCCCTCACGCACCACATGGCGATACGACCATCAATGCCCAGGGCGAGGCGCGTTATCGTGAAATGAAAAAGCTGGCAAAGCAGGAAGGACTGCCATCGGCATATCTTTCCACCCTGCCCTACCGTAACCGTGAAGGTGTGACGTTCTGCGCCCAGGTGAGCGGAGCGGCCAATGTGCTCAGCGAGGCTGCGGCCCAACAGACACCGTTCGTCAATCGCGATCTGATGGCGAGGCTGCTGGAACATCTGGGTGCCAGCCTCGATCGGACGCAACCGTCAGGCATGGGGACTCAACTGAACGATGCCGACGCCCTGCGCAAGGCGGTCAAATCATATCGCCACAATCTCGCGAGAATTGCGCCCGAAGCCCCGGAAATCCTGGAAACGTTTCAGCTGCTCGAGTACCTGCACAAGGCGGATGACCGGGAGGCTATTCCGCGCCTGCAGCGGGCGCTCAAGGCACTGCAGGATTGCGAGACACTACAGGCGATCAAGTCATTTTCTCGAGCGACGCGGGCGACGCATACAGCGATGATTTCCAACCCGCGCCTGCTGGAGGCGTTGCCAGAAGCACCGACTGCTACCGCGACGGTGAAAGGCCGGAACTATCGAGGCCTGGCAAGCGCATGGCTGAGAAACAAGCAGTTGATCCCCATCGCCCGCGCACACAGCCGGGCATTCGATGGTGTCCACCAGGCACGCACCGCCTCCGGGAAGGAAAAAAAATCTGCCCGCCAGGAGCGGCATGCTCGTGGAGATACAGCCCTGCAACAGCTCGCACCCGGTGCGCTGGCGCTGGAACTTGCCCGGACCGACAACGCAAGTCTTGCCCTGTTCGGCAAGCTGTCGGGGCATCTGCCGATGAAGTTCGAACACTGGCTGGAAATCGCCGCCAGGAGCGATCTCTCCCGGGCAGCCAAAATGGCGATTACCGCCGATTTCTACGCACGCGGCCTGATCCCGAATGTCCAGACACTGTTAGGCGATATGGAAAGGGGCACAGTGTGGAGTGTTGCCAGCAACACTCCACCGCGGCCCTTCCGTTCTGCCGATCTTTATCTGGTCCTGCGGACGCTGTGTGAGCTGCCTCCGAACCTCGCCCCGGAAGTTTTGCAGCGCCGTGATGCCGACCTCGCGACATGGCATGACGCGCTCTGGGATCTGTCCCATTGCTCCGAGCCCGGCGCGTTCGACAAGTTCGACCGCCACCAGCTACACACCTCGGAAGCAAGCGGCATGGTGATACCTTCATCGGTGGGGGCCGCTGGCCTGGAACGCTATCCCGCCGAATCGGAGCAGCGCATCGCATTCGTCCTGCGCGCTTGCTCCGATACACAGGCACGGGGCGAGCTGCAAACCATGAGCACCACGCGGAACCCGAGTGGACTCTTGCTGGAGGTGGCACGTTCCCGCAAGCCCGAATGCATGAGATTTCTCCTGACACGCTATCAATACGCGCCTACCGGCTTGGCGCAAGCGCTGCATGCCATGCTGCACGATGCTGCTCGTGCGGACGAGGTGCGCCCGCAAGGCATACTAGACCCTACGCGAGGAACCATGCTGGAGATGGCACACCAACTCGTCGAGCGCGGCGCACATCTTGGGGGCTACGCCGATGGTCAGGCTTCTCTACTGCATGACGTGGCCACACTGCGGCTCCATGATGACGAGCCCAAGGCAGTCAGGAAACTGCAGCAGACGCTCATCCTGCTCATGTTGAAACGCGGTGCGTCCGTCAATGGCGGCAATGCACTGGGGCATACACCATTCACAACACGCATTCTCCAGCTCAAGAGCGCCGGGAAAGCCGACCCTGTCGCCAAGCTACTGCGCCGGAATGGCGGACAAGTCGATACGCAGCTTCTGCTGAAGCGTCTGCGGCAATGCACGCAGGAACGGCTCGAAGATATTCTGCCGGTGGCAGGTGAAATCGGCGCGCTGTCCATTCTGCTGAAGGATGACAAGCTGCTTGCGGACGCATTCGCCGTTCTCAGGAAATCACCGTTGACGGACCATTGGAGCGCCGACACGGTCAGAGGACTTGGCTATCAACTGCTCAATGCGAAAGACCGTACATGACCCGCGCCACCGGGAGTGCGCCGCGCGCCCGGCTCGCTCAGACCTGATCGCCCTCATCCAGCCGGTAGTGATAATTGCGTGTGTCGATGCGGCTGTGGCGCACTTCCACCGGCTTGTCGCCGAAAGTATAGGCCACACGATGCACGTCTAGTATCGGCGCACCGAGTTCGAGGCCGAAGTGTTCGGCGGCGAAAGCGTCGGCGCCAGCTGACGCAAGTCGTTCCGAGGAACGCGTGATGGTGATGCCGAAATGCCGCTGGTACACGGCGTAGAGGGTGCTGCCTTCCTGCAGCTGGGCCTTGGTGAGTCCGGGGAACATTTCGACCGGCACCACCATTTCGGACACGATCACCGGCGTGCCGTCGACTTTCAGCATGTTGGAGATGCGATAGACCCCCGCCTTCTGGCGTGAGCGGGGCAGCGCCAGGATCTCGGCCGTCTGCTCGTCGGCCGTCGACTTGCTGAATGATAGCAGCGTGCTGACCGGCAGGATGCGCGTGCCATCGTTACGCACGACATGGAAAAAGCGGAACAGGTTCTGCTGGTCGCCATGAATGGCGACGAAGGTGCCCTTGCCTTGCCGGCGCACGAGCACGCCGGCCGCAACCAGTTCGGACACGGCGGCACGGATCGTCGAGATGCCCACGTCGTAGCGCTCCGCCAGCCGGCTTTCGCTCGGCAGGATGTCGCCGGGCCGCCATTCGCCGGTGCGCAGCGCCTCAATGATCTGGTCCTTGACGTGCTTGTACAGCGGCGTATCCGCCGGCGCCGGGCCATGATTGAAGCGTCGGGAAACTGTCGTGGCAGGTTTGCTTTCCATGCGGCGATTGTAGCACCAGCCCCCTTCCTTTCCGCTATCCAGGCAATGGTTTCAGCCGCCCTGGCGACCTTTGTGGCGCGCTGCAACATCAATATTCATTGACAAACATCTTCTGCCTCATACAATTGACTCATTCGAATGAGTCGAAGGAGATAGCAGATGAGGCTGAAAAACATCCACGTGGCCATGCTGGTCGAGAATCTTTATCAGGAGATGGAGATCTGGGTACCGGTCTTCCGTCTCCAGGAAGAAGGCGCGCAGGTCACGTTCATCGGCCCCAAGGCCGATGCCTACAAGTCCAAGCTGGGCTACCCCGTACAGGCTGATCTGGCCGCACGCGACGCCGTCGGCAAACACTTCGACGCGGTGATCGTACCGGGCGGCTACGCGCCCGACCTGATGCGTACCGATGCCAGCCTGGTGCAGATCGTTCGCGACCACTGCCAGAGCGGCGCCATCGTCGCCGCCATCTGCCATGGCACGTGGATGCTGGCATCGGCCGGTGCCCTGCCTGGAAAACGCGTTACCGGCGCAGCACAGATCCGCGATGACATCGTCCATGCCGGCGCCACATTCGTCGATGAACCGGCCGTCCGCGACGGCAACCTGATCACCTCGCGCAAGCCAGCCGATCTGCCGCAATTCTGTGCGGCCATTGTCTCGGCACTGGCCGAGAAACACGCCTGACCCTGAACAGACATATTCCCTTTCCCCACAGGAGACCACTCTATGAAGTCCGCTTTCTCCGAGGCCATCGTCGCGCCACCCGCGACGACACGGCGTCCCGCCACCACGCGCAATGACATGCAATGGCGCACGCGTCCCGACCTGCCGGATACGCACTATGTCGATACCCGCGTGTATACCGACCACGGCGTATTCGAGGAAGAAATCGACAAGATGTTCAACCGGATGTGGCTGCCGGTCTGCCATGAAAGCGAACTACCCAAGCCGTATGACTACCGCACCAGCGGCATCTCCAATAACCGCCCGATCGTCGTGGTGCGCGGCCCGGACAACAAGATCCGCACGTTCCTCAATATGTGTCCGCACCGCGGCAACATCATCGTGCGCGCCCCCTCCGGCTCACTGCTTAAGGCCGAGCCGTCGGGCAATCCCAAGCACATGACCTGCATGTTCCATGGCTGGCAGTTCGATGCCAAGGGTCGCTGCGCCGAGATTCCGCGCGAGGAAGATGGTTACCAGGACCGCCTGTGCAAGGCTGACGTCGGCCTGCGCGAACTGCGGACCGAGGTCGCCTACGGCGGTTTCGTCTGGGTCAACCTGGCGGATGAAGGTGAATCGCTGAGCGATTTCATCGCCGGTGCGTTCGATGGCATGCATACCGAGCTGGAATCGGAACCACTGGAAATCTTCCACTACCAGAAGGCAGTGATCCCGACGAACTACAAGCTGTGGCACGAAACCAGCCGCGAGTTCTATCACGACTACATGCACTTCCATAACCGCGCGACCGGCATGCTGCAGCCGGGTTACTTCGACCGCAAGTACCAGGTCTTTCCCAACGGCCATGCCGCCACGGGCCTGACCACGGTGGCCTACGACGCCTATGAAGGCAACAAGGAACGCCACCTGACCTTCCCCGGCATGCCGAAGAACGGCTGGAAGCAGCTCAATATCTTCCCCGCCTGCACCTACAGCCTGCGTGCTTCGTGCCTGCGCGTGAGCGTGATGACGCCGCTCAGCGAAAGCGAGACGCTGATCGAGGTGCGCGGCCTCGGCCTGAAAAGCGATACGCCCGAGATCCGTGAGGCGCGCATTGTCGATCACGACACCATCTGGGGTCCATTCGGCCGCAACATCATCGAAGATCTGCTGGCGGTGCAGAACCAGACGCTGGCGATGAACGAGAGCCCTGCCGCCAAGTACCTGATCATGGCGCGCGAGGAAGGCGATACGATCCATGACGAAATCGGCCTGCGCTCGTATTTCGCGGAATGGTCGCGTCGCATGGGGCGCCCAGCCTCCAACCCGGTCGAAGGAGGTGCAGCATGCTGATTCGGGATCCCGGCACACGACAGGTTATCGACAGCATCGTGTATGAGAGCTGCCTGGCCATGAATGCCAATGACTGGAACAGTTTTCTCGCGCTGTGCGAGCCCGAGTCGTTCCGCTATCGCATCACCAACTACAGCCCCGAGATCCAGAAAGACCAGACCTGGATGGACCGCGACTGGAAGGGCCTGAAATCGCTGTTCGACCTGCTGCCCCGGCACAACACCAACAATGCACCGCTCACGCGCCATGCCACGGTGTACCGGGCCGAACAGGAGCCGGATGGCGACACTGTGCGGGTCCAGACACTGTTCTCGCTGTACCGCACGGAACTGGATGGCCTAAACTCGCATATCGTCTCGGGCCGCACCAGCCTGTTCGCGGTCGGCAAGTACGAAGACCGCATTCGCCTGGCGGCAGATGGCGAATCTGGCCGGCTGGTCAGCCGCGACGTGCGGCTGGAGACGCGCCAGATCGACGTCGGCTCGCACATCCCGTTCTAGGAGGCCCGCATGAGTTGGAAAAAGGTATGCGACGTCGCAGATGTACCCAAGGGCGAGATGAAGAACTTCTCCATCGGCGCCTTCGAGGTGATGGTGATCCATGGAGACAACGGCCACCTGGTCGTGCCTCCGTCATGTCCGCACATGGAGAATGCACTGGCCGATGGTTTCTTCGACGGCTGCGTGCTCACCTGCAACAAGCATTTGTGGCAATGGAGCATTCCCGACGCGCAGCCCATCGGCGTAGCCGAGCAGGCATTGCTCAGCTATCCGTCCGAGGTCCGCGAGGCGGCCATCTGGGCAGAGGTGGACACCGAGCTGCAGTATTGCCACGAAGACGAGTGCGAGTGAGCCGATGCATACCGTTTTGATTCGTACTCCTTCCGGCACGACCAGCTACCAGGCAACGGCTGACGAGCGCCTGCTCGATGCGGGCCTGCGAGCCGGCCTCTGCATGCCTTATGAATGCGCAACGGGCACCTGCGGGCAGTGCCGTGCCACGGTGCTGCACGGCCAGCACCGCGATCTCTGGCCGGAAGCGCCGGCCGCCAGCAAGCTGCGGCGCGAACGTGGCGAGGTGCTGCTGTGCCAGACGGCGGCGTGCAGTGCGCTGGAACTGGCGCTGCCCAAGGGTGCGGAGCGGATGGCCGGGCCGCAGCGCCTGCCGGTACGGTACCAGGCCCGGGTCTCGGGCTTGCGCCTGCTCAACGCCGACATCATCGAACTGCGGCTCGACCTGCCGGCCCCGATGGATTTCCTGCCGGGACAGTTCGTGCTGCTCGGTGTACCAGGCGTCACCGGTTATCGCGCCTATTCGATGGTCAACCATGTGCCGGCCACGACCATGACCTTGCTGATCAAACGCAGGCCTGACGGTGGCTTCTCCAACTGGCTGTTCCAGGCGGCGCGCGAAGGCATGCGGGTCGACCTGTTCGGCCCGCTGGGCAAGGCGATATTCGAAGCGGAGGCGATGCATGACATCGTCTGCATTGCCGGCGGCTCGGGCATCGCGGGCATGATGTCCATCGTTGGCGCGATCCATGCGCAGCCGCTCCGTGGCACCCGCCGTACCGATCTGTTCTTCGGCGTGAGGGCTGCGCACGACCTGTTCTATCTATCCGAGCTGAATGCCATGGCGGAACGCTCGCGCGGGCAGCTCCGGGTCACCATCGCCCTCTCGGAGACACAACCCGGGCCGACACTGATCAATCGCTACCCCGCGCTGCACTTTGCGCACGGCTTCGTGCACGAGGCTGCGATGCAAGGCATGCGGCCTGACCTGGAAACACCCACGGCATTTCTTGCCGGTCCGCCGATCGCAGTCGATGCCGGTATCCGCATGTTGATGAAGCAGAAATTCCCATTACAGAGAATCCGGTTCGACCGGTTCGGATAACACCATGCCCTGAATGCCACCGACCGATGCGCAACAACGACAACAAGCGCACTATCCACCCACAGGAGACGACATCATGAAGCGCCGTATCACCTTAGTACTGGCAGCACTGGTGGCCAGCATGGCCTGCGCGGGCACGGCATTTGCCCAGACATGGCCCGGCAAGCCGGTCAGGATCATCGTGCCGTTCCCGGCCGGCGGCGCGACGGATGCACCGGCGCGCATGCTGGCGGAAAAACTCGGTGGCATGTGG
>DATLHT010000298.1:0-5425 GCA_035539795.1 Burkholderiaceae bacterium | reverse complement strand
GGTCCGTGCACGGGCTTCCCGCACGGGCGCGGGCGCTGCGGTGGGTGCGGGAGCTGCTGTGCGTGCAACAGGTGCGGATGGCCGCATGGCCGGTTCGGCAGGTGCAGCTTCACCGCTCAGAGAGGCATGTTCCAGCGCGGGCACCGGTTTGCGAGGTCCGGTTGAAACCTTGCCTCGCGCGTTCGGCTTGATCGGCGTGTACTCACGCGGGTCCAGCAATTGGGCGGGTTTGGCGGGCATGGTCGGTAGCGGCATGCTTCAGGTTCCTTTGCGGGCGGGAGAATGGGGAGAGTACGTGCCGTGCAAGATGCGTTGGCCAGCCAGGCCGGCCATACGAATCGAGGCAGTCACATCGGCAGGGTAGGGCGGCACGTGCGGAGTCCGGGCGGCTGATGTGCCGCTCCGGCAAGTGCTGGAACCCCGCAATTGAAAAAGCCGCCTGTGACCGGCATGCCCGGCGAGGCGGCTGTTCAGGACAGTGCGGAAACCGGCGCGTGGCAAAAGCGGCTGGCGTAAAACCGGCCCGGGCATCGAATGCCGTGAAAACTGCTGTCGGGCGCTGGATCTTCGGCGTGTCGCACTCATTGAGTCCGACTGTAGCCTAAGGTTTTTGCTTTTGCAATCGTGCCGTGTTGCGCCGCGGCGTCGGTCATCATGCGCTCAGCGCTCGCGCACCATCTTGAGCACCTGTTCTACGTGGTTCGGGACACGCACGCCCCGCCACTCGTGCCGCAATATGCCCTTGTCGTCGATCAGGAAGGTGGAGCGCTCGATGCCGCGCACTTCCTTGCCATACATCTTCTTCATGCGGATCACGTCGAACAGCGAGCACAGTGCTTCATCGCCATCGGACAGCAGTTCGAAGGGCAGGTCCAGCTTGGCCTTGAAATTCTCGTGCGATTTCATGCCGTCGCGCGAGATGCCGAAGATTTCCGCGCCGGCGGCCTGGAAGGCGGCGTATTCGTCGCGGAAGTTCATGGCCTCGGTGGTGCAGCCGGGCGTGCTGTCCTTGGGATAGAAATACAGCACCACATGCTTGCCCTTCAGCTCGCTCAGCGTAAAGGTCTTGCCGCTGGTGGCGGCGGCACTGAAATCTGGAACCGGCTGGTTGAGGCTGACTGTCATGCGATGTGTGCTCCTGTATTGATCGCGGTGTCCGGCAGGGCAAAGCGCTGCACGTGACATTGGCTCATGCGACGTACCATTGTTGAGAGTCTGGCTAGGTCAGAATGATAAGCTCTCGTCCGAAGCTGGGCCACCATAATTAAAGATTGCTAACCAGTTTAGCCCGGAAACACGTGCGTCCCTGCGTAGCACCGGTGCAGACGGAGGATTTCCGCCGCAGATGCGAACAGAGCGCCGCGGGCTTGTGTAGCTGGCCTCTGCCGCTTGCTTGCGATGGCCCAATTGCCGAGGCCATGACGCGGTTATCGCGTCAAGTCACTTTTTCTGGCCACGATCCTTGAGCCAGGCACTCGTTTACGCTTCTGCGGGCCGCGGCGCAGCTCCATCACTGCCACCGTCGGCTGTGCCTTCGATCAGCAGCAGCGCCGCTACTTTTCGACCTTCCGCCATGAGAATGTTGTAGGTCCGGCTGGCCGCCTTCACATCCATCGTATCAACACCGATCCGTTGCCGCAGCAGGTTTGCCGTCAGGCGTGGGTGTGGAAACCGTAGCGTCTGCCCGCTGCCGAAGACCACCACTTCTGGCTGGTGCCGCAGGACCTGCTCGAAATGCTCCGGTGTCAGGTCTTCGAATCGGGTGATTTCCCAGCGCTCCACAGGATCTTCTGGCAGCAGCAGGATGGAGTGTGGGTAGCGCACCAGATTGACCTCGATCGAAGTGTCGTCGTAGGCAGTGACGGTGTTCAGCGCGTTGGATTGGTCAGCGTGAAGTTTCAAATGGGTCTCGGACGTGCCGGTTTTGGCGTGATCTGACAGTCGCATCGTGCGACTGCGGCGGGAGGCTGGCTGCCCCGGCTGCATCTGGCAGGCTCCCCGATGGGATCGTCTGTGCTGCGATGCGGGAAATCGGGCAGAACTCTGTCATAATGGGCAAATTATAACGTTCCAGTGCGGCGCGTGATCAGCTCCTGCCGTTTGGACGCAGGCTCAACCACGCGCCGGGGGCGAGCGCACTTGCCGTGACCATCGTGAAATCCATCCAGAAATCCAACAAGCTCAATAACGTCTGCTACGACATTCGCGGCCCCGTGCTGGAAAAAGCCAAGCAGATGGAAGAGGAAGGGCAGAAGATCATCAAGCTGAACATCGGCAACCTGGCGGTGTTCGGCTTCGACGCGCCCGACGAGATTCAGCAGGATATGATCCGCAACCTGCCGGTGTCGGCGGCCTACTCGGATTCGAAGGGGATTTTCGCGGCGCGCAAGGCGGTGATGCACTATACCCAGGAGCGCGGCATCCGCGGCGTGACGCTGGAAGATATCTATCTCGGCAACGGCGCCTCCGAGTTGATCGTCATGGCGACCAACGCCCTGCTGAACGATGGCGACGAGATGCTGCTGCCGGCGCCTGACTATCCGTTGTGGACCGCGGCGGTCAGCCTGTCCGGCGGCACGCCCGTGCATTATCTGTGCGACGAGGCGAACGAGTGGATGCCCGACCTGGATGACATCCGCAGCAAGATCACGCCGCGCACCAAGGGCATCGTGGTGATCAACCCGAACAACCCGACCGGCGCGCTGTATTCGGACGAACTGCTGAAAGGCATCATCGCCATCGCCCGCGAGCATGGACTGATCATTTTCGCCGACGAAGTCTACGACAAGATCCTGTACGACGACGTCAAGCACACGGCCATCGGCTCGCTCTCCGAAGACGTGCTGACGATCACCTTCAACAGCCTGTCGAAGAGCTACCGCTCGTGCGGCTATCGCGCTGGCTGGATGGTGGTGTCCGGCGACAAGCGTGGCGCCGAGGACTATATCGAGGGGCTGAACATGCTCTCGTCCATGCGCCTGTGTGCCAATGTACCCGGCCAGTGGGCGATCCAGACGGCGCTCGGTGGCTACCAGAGCATCCAGGAGCTGGTGGCGCCCGGCGGCCGCATGCGCCGGCAGCGCGATCTGGCGCACGAACTGATCACGGCCATTCCCGGCGTGAGCTGCGTCAAGCCGAAGGCCGCGCTGTACATGTTCCCGCGTCTCGATCCGGAGATCTATCCGATCAAGGACGATCAGGCCTTCATCCGCGAACTGCTGGAACAGGAGCGGATCCTGCTGGTACAGGGCACCGGCTTCAACTGGCCGTCGCCGGACCATTTCCGGATCGTCTTCCTGCCGCACGAGGACGATCTCCGCGAGTCGATCAATCGGCTTGCACGGTTTCTCGAGGGTTACCGCAAACGTCACGGCACTGCCTGAGAGACGTGCTCAAAATGATTCTGGCGTTGTTGCGGGGCCTTGCCGTACTACGTGTACTGTCGGCGGCCCCCCTTGCAGGGCGCACATGCGCGAGTACGCGCATGCCGCTGTGCAGGCGGATCGCATGCGATCCGAATTCCCTGCTTCGCCGCCTAGCCAGAACCGCTTCGCTTCATTTTGAGCGCGTCTCCAGGTAGTGTATGCATGACGCGCCGGCGGCCGGGTCGCCAGCGTGTTTTACCCGTATTTTTTATTTTTCATCAGCGAACATGAACCCGATCAAAGTTGGCCTGCTGGGCATTGGTACCGTCGGTGGCGGTACTTTCAACGTACTGAAACGCAACCAGGAAGAAATTCGTCGCCGTGCCGGTCGCGGCATCGAAATTGCCATGGTCGCCGATCTGGATGTGGAGCGCGCCCGTGAGCTGACTGGCGGCGAAGTCGAGGTGGTGAACGACGCCAATCTGGTTGTCAATCATCCCGACATCGACATCGTCATCGAGCTGATCGGCGGCTACGGCATCGCCAAGACGCTGGTACTGCAGGCCATCGAGCAGGGCAAGCACGTCATTACCGCCAACAAGGCCTTGCTGGCCGTGCATGGCAACGAGATCTTCGCCGCTGCGCACCGCAAGGGCGTGACCGTGGCCTTCGAAGCCGCCGTCGCGGGCGGTGTGCCGATCATCAAGGCATTGCGTGAAGGCCTGTCGGCCAACCGCATCGAATGGATTGCCGGCATCATCAACGGCACGACCAATTTCATCCTGTCCGAGATGCGCGAGAAGGGCCTCGACTTTGACGTCGTGCTCAAGGAAGCGCAGCAGCTTGGCTATGCCGAAGCCGATCCGACTTTCGATATCGAAGGTTTCGACGCCGCCCACAAGGTTACGCTGATGAGCGCGCTGGCTTTTGGTATTCCGGTGCAGTTCGACAAAGCCTACGTCGAAGGCATTACCAAGCTCGAAGGCAAGGACATCCGTTACGCTGAGGAACTCGGTTACCGCATCAAGCTGCTGGGCCTGACGCGCCGCCGCGAGAATGGCGTGGAGCTGCGTGTGCACCCGACGCTGATTCCCGCCAAACGCCTGATCGCCAATGTCGAAGGCGCCATGAACGCCGTGGTGGTACAGGGCGACGCGGTCGGCCCGACGCTGTACTATGGCAAGGGCGCCGGTGCGGAACCGACGGCCTCGGCCGTGATTGCCGACCTGATCGATGTGACGCGCCTGCAGACCGCCGATCCGGAGCACCGCGTGCCACATCTCGCGTTCCAGCCTGATGCACTGTCGAATGTGCCGGTGCTGCCGATGGATGAAGTCTTCACAAGCTATTACCTGCGCATGCGTGTGGCTGACCAGACTGGCGTGCTGGCCGACATTACGCGCATCCTGGCGGACACCGGCATCTCCATCGATGCCATGTCACAGAAGGAGTCGCGCGAGGACGAGCAGCAGACCGACATTATCGTGCTCACGCATGTGGCACAGGAAAAGCAGGTCAATGCTGCCATTCAGCGCATCGAGGCCCTGCCGACGGTCCTGTCGGGCGTGACCCGCATCCGCATGGAAGAGCTGAGCTGAGCTCAATGCGACTAGATTGCGATTGAACAGTATTTAGGAACTGCACAAGCCGATGAAGTATCTGTCCACCCGCGGCCACGCCGCGCCACAAACCTTCTCCGACATCCTGCTGGGCGGCCTCGCGCCGGACGGCGGCCTGTATCTGCCGGATCACTACCCGCAGGTCTCGAGCGAGGAGCTGGAAAGCTGGCGTGGCCTGGCATACGCCGATCTGGCCTACGAAATCCTGCGCAAGTTCGCCACCGATATTCCGGATGCCGATCTGCGGGCACTGACGCGCAAGACCTATACCCCCGAGGTTTACTGCAATGTGCGCGATGGCGACAATGCCGCCGATATCACGCCGCTGCGCCGCCTGGGTGAAGAGGGCGGTACGACCGTGTCGCTGCTCGGCCTGTCGAACGGCCCGACGCTGGCCTTCAAGGATATGGCGATGCAGCTGCTCGGCAACCTGTTCGAGTA
>DATLHT010000297.1:0-4792 GCA_035539795.1 Burkholderiaceae bacterium | reverse complement strand
GACATGAGCAATGGCGTTCATGATCAGATATTCCTTCTGTCGAACCCGGCAATGGCCAGGTTCAATTCCTCACGAGGTGGCGGTTCAGCTTCTGGTCAGCGAAGGTGAAGCCGATACGCATGACATTGATGATGCACCAGTAGATCGCCGCCGCAGTGACTAGCGGTGTGAACGGATCGTATGTGTAGTCGAACACGGTGTTCGCCGCCGCGGTCAGATCGACCAGTGTGATCGCGCTGACTGCCGAGGTACTCTTGACCATGATCAGCAGTTCGTTCTGATAGGCCTTCAGCACATATCTTGCCGCCATCGGCAGCCGCAGGCGGAAAAGAACTTGCCGTGGGCTGAGGCCGAGTGCAGCAGCTGCCTCCATCGTGCCAGCCGGCACGGCCGCCAGTCCGCCCCGGATGATCTCAGCCATGTAGCCTGAATGGGTCAGTGTCAGACCTACCCAGGCGCAGACATAGGCATTGGAAAAGAATGCCCACAGAAACGTGTCGCGCACGAGCGAAAGCTGGGGAAGCCCGCTATAGACGAGGTACAGCAAGACGAGGCTGGGTACCCCGCGGAAGAAGGCGATGTAGCCCGCCGCCGCAACCGATTTCGGGCCGTTGTCGAGCCGTGCCAGCGCGACTGGCAGCGCCAGAAGCAGCCCAAGTACCAGCACAGGCAGCAGCACCGCGAAAGTCGTCGCCGTGCCAGCGAGCAGAGCCGGCATGCTTTCCCAAGCGAGCTTGAAATCATAGTGCATGTGCCGGCCCCTTGGCTGCGACCGGCCGGTAACCACGCCGGGTCCATTGCTCGATCCGCTGGGAAACGAAATAGGTCAGAGCCGTCATGCCGAGGAAGAAGGCCGACGCCAGCAGGTAGTAGATGAACGGCTCCTTGGTGACGCCTGAAGCAAGCTTGGCGTAGGCCATGATCTCTTTCAGGCCGATCAGCGAGATCAATGCCGTGTCCTTGAGGACGACGATCCACATGTTGGTCATGCCAGGCAAGGCAAGCCGCAGAACCTGCGGCAGGATCACCAGGACCCAGGCTGCCGGGCGCGGGATAAGAAGCACCTTTGTCGCTTCGAACTGACCAGGCGGCACATTCTGGATGGCGCTTCGGATCAAATCAGCGAGATAGGCACCGTAGACCATGCCAAGGGCTGCAACCGCTGCCATGAAAGGGCTGACATCGATCGTCACGTTGAGGCCGGCGAGCGACAACAGGCTGCTGATGATGCCCGACCCCGCATAGTAGAACAGGAACGCGACGAGCAGCGATGGAACACCGGTGAATATGGAGGCATATGTCTGCCAGATAATGTTCGCCACAAGCCTGCGCTTGAGCGTGGCGAGCGCGAAGAGCGTGCCGATCAACAACGCAAGCAAATATGCCAGGACCGCTACCTGGATCGTCACCAGGGCACCAGTGCCTAGCTGCTGCACAAAGCCCATCAAAGGCATGGGGTCATCCTTGTCGGTTTGGGACAACAGAGGGTCGGTCAAATCAGGCCCCGGCAAGGGCCGCAGCAATGACGCCGCGGCCCGTCCAGGTGTTAGGGCCTACCTGCAGGCGGCTTCTTCCGGCAGCAATTCGACGGTCATGTACTGCTTGCGCAGCTTGGTGAAGGTGCAGTCGGCGATGATGGTGTCGATGGTCTTGCTCATCCGGTCGAGAAGCTCCTGGCTGTCCTTGCGGGCAATCCAGCTCGACCCAGCTTCGCCACCGCCGGTCCACAGTTCGCCGCCGGCGAACTCCCAGCCCTTGCCGGCGGGCTTGGTCAGGAACTCGTTCGTCCAGCTGATTTTCGGCCCCAGGCTCATGTCGAGCCGGCCGCTGGAGAGGTCGAGGCGGATCTGGTCGGGATTGTCGTAGAAGACAACTTCGACGGCGTCGCCGAACTGCTCGGCCACGTACTTTGCCTGAGCCGAACCACGCTGCAGGCCGATGCGAACGCCCTTCAGCCCCTCCTTGGAGAAGGTATAGTTCTTGCCCGATTGCACGACATAGGAATCGGGGTTGAACAGCACCGGACGGCCAAACAACACCTTGGCCTTGCGCTCCGGCAGCGGCTTGGTCTGGGTTGCCACCGCATCAAGCTTGTTTTGCAGCAGAGCCGGAATGAGCCCCTTGAAGTCCATCACGACGATTTCGCACTCAACGTTCATGCGCTTGCACATTTCGCGCGCCAGATCCGGTTCGAATCCGGTGAGCTTGCCGGAGGCATCGACCATGCTGAAGGGTGGATAGCTGCCCTCGTTGCCAAGCACGAGCTTTTCTGCGGAAGCGTGGCTGGCCCCACCTGTCATGAGTGCTGCCGTGACGATGCCGAGCGACCATTTCGAGATAGCGTTAGACATATTTCTCTCCTCATTTTTGTCGGTGTTCACCCTGTCCGGCCTGCCGCTCGTCGGTCTGCGCGACTATCGACCGGCCGTTTTCGAAAGCATCGGCGGACAAGATCCGCCGGCACTTCCACACCACATCCAGCGAAGACGTGGTGAATCTCAAACCCTTGTCCTTCCCGATCTGCGCCGGGATGTGCAGGCGTGGGCTATTCGTTTGCCTAGTAGCCGCGCTGCGGATCGACACGATGCAGGGGTTCACCACCTGCACTCACGCGCCGGATGCTTTCGGCAACGTCGCGTGCCGCCGCCTCCGGCACCGTGATGCTAGCGAGATGCGGAGTGACCAGGACATTTTCCATCATCCAGAACGGGTGGTCGGCGGGAAGCGGCTCGACACAGAAGACGTCGAGCGTGGCACCACCGATCTGGCCACAGCGCAGCGCCTCGATCAGTGCCGGCTCATCGACGACGGGACCGCGAGAGGCATTGACGAACTTGGCGCCGCGCGGGAGAGCGTTGAGCAGGTCGCGGTCAATCAACCCGGTTGTTCCGGGTGTCAGGGGCATCATGTTGACCAGGATTTCGACCTCCGAAAGGAATTCGTTGCGGTCATCTGTGGCGCTGTAGCACTTCACGCCGGCAATAGACTTGGTCGCATGATCCCAACCGCGGACATCGAACCCGGCTTCGCGAAGGCCGGCGGCGACGGCCGCACCCAGATGGCCCAGCCCCAAAATGCCGACCTTGATCTGATGTAGCGGTCGGGGGTGGATGTAGTGCCATTCGCGACGGCGTTGCGCCTGCTCGAAACTGGGAATGTCACGGGCATAGCGGATGACCGAAAACAGCACATAGCTCTTCATCAAGGCCACCATGCCGGGATCGGACAGGCGCGAGATCGGGACATCAGGCAGGTCGTTGCGCCCGACGAGCGCATCGACACCTGCACCAAGATTGACGACTTGAGCGAGATTCCTAAACGGTTCGAAAAAGCCGGGATATGCCTTCCACGCCAGAATGTGGCGGACATCATCAGGGTTGCCGACATCGGGATAAACGCGGAAGTCGAGCCCGGGAATGTTGGTCTTCAGTGCTTCGCCCCAGGCAGTGGGATCGTCAAATTCACTGTAAAAAAGCACTGCCCCATAGCCTTCAGACGACGGCTTGAGGTTTTGATCGGCAAAAATCTGGTCTGTCATGACTGGATCCTGAATTCTGGGAAGCGCGGCAGCTACGCGGTCACGTTGCTCAGCAGGCTTCCAAAGCCTGCTCGAGCGCCCTTGACCCCAGCGACTTGCAGGCTGTGCCAGAACGATGCCTGGATGGCTGAGATGACAGGCTTGCCCAGCGCAATTTCCAGCGCTTCGATGGCGCCGGCGCTGCGGAAGTTTGTGCAACTGATGAACACGGCGGTGGCATCAGGATGATCGACCGATCTTACCAGGTCATAGACTTCGTCGAGCGACACCTCGGCCAGGGCCAGGTCGGTGTCGATGCCGAGGTTGCGGTGGCGCAGCACCTTGTGACCATTCTCCTCGAGAAAGCGGATGGCGCGCAGATGGATATCGTCGACATAAGGCGTCGCGAGCGCCACAGGTCCTGCCTTCATCGCGGCAAGCGCGGCTAGTGTTGCCGTCGACGCCGTGTTGATCTTCTTGCCCGGCGCCCAGACCTCGAGTTTCTCGATCAGCGCCTTGTCGTAGGCGGTTCCATGCAGGAATGAGGCGCTGGTGCCGCCGAAGCACAACACGTCGATCGGCGCCTGGGCAAGCAGGCGCGCGGCCTCCTCGAGTTGGGGCGCATTCATCATCTCTTCGATGCCCTGAACAGTGACCTTTGGAAGCTTGATGCGGGTGGTGTGGATCGAAACGCCCTCGGCGGCCATCGCCCACATCTCGGACTCCATCACCACGCTCGAAGCCATGTAGATCAGGCCGATGCGGGCGAGCGTTCCGTCACCATCGTAGCGAAATGCAGGCCGTTCGGTTGGCCTGCCGGCTGCCAGTTCGTGAAGGGCCATCGAAGAATTCCTTTGCGTCTAGCCGAATGCGGGCTGCTGGTCTGCCACGCTTTGGCGCCATCTCCAGGCGTGCCGCCGAGGCGGAGCGCCCTTGTGAATTTGATATTGATCGAGCCACAGATATCAATAAAGTCGTTTTACATGTGAAATTAGATAGGAAAAAACTATGCACCTCTCGATGAGGGCTCTGAGCTACATTGTCGCCACCGCCGACACGGGCAGCGTCAGCGGCAGCGCCAAGCAGATGAATGTGTCCCAACCATCGATTTCTGCGGCCATCGCTCAGATCGAAGCGACAATCGGCACGGCATTGTTCGTCCGACACCATGCTCGTGGGATGACCACCACCGCCGCAGGGCAACGTTTCATCAATGAAGCAAGGATCCTGCTCACGCACGCCCGCGACTTTGCGCGCAGTGCCGAGGCCCTGACA
>DATLHT010000296.1:0-6800 GCA_035539795.1 Burkholderiaceae bacterium | reverse complement strand
TCACCATGCACCACGCTCGTCAGCACGCCGAAACTCGCACCCGCGAGCGCCGCCACCGACTGGCCCATGAGGCCGCCCGGCTGATGGCCGAGGGCGGCATCCGCGACTTCCACCAAGCCAAACTCAAAGCGGCGGATCGACTGGGCATCCATGACGATGCCTCGCTACCGCGCAATCGCGAGATTGAAGACGCGCTGCGCGAATATCAGCGGTTGTTTGTCGGTGAGGCGCACTCGGCCGGGCTGCGGCGCCGTCGCGAAGCCGCGTTACGCGCACTGGAATTCTTCAACAGCTTTGCCCCGCGCCTGGTCGGCCCGGTGCTGGAAGGCACGGCCGATGCCAACGCCCCGGTGCTGTTGCAGCTGCATAGCGATGATGCCGACGCGGTAGCGCGCTTTCTCGACGAGCATGGCATTCCCAATGAAGGGCGTACGCGCCGCCTGCGCCTGGATCGCGAGCGCGTGCTGGATGTGCCGGTGTGCTTGTTTAGCGCCGAAGAGCTGAGCTTCGATGTCAGCGTGCTGCCCGCCGATGCGGTGCGGCAGGCGCCGCTGTCCAACGTCGACGAAAAACCGATGCGCCGGGCTTCGGTTGCCCAGCTGAGGCAATTGCTGGCGGAAGAGGAAATCGCCGACTACGAAACCCACGCGTCGCGCTGACGGCGGAGCCAGCTTCGATGAGCAGCGCTTCGATCTGCCCCGCTTCGATCAGCCCCGCTTCTATCAGCATGTTCCGATGAGCCTGCACCCGCCCGCCACTGCCTTGCGCCCCTGGGTCGAGAGTCTGTGGGCCGCGCCGCCGCCGGCCGCTGACGCGCCAGCCGGCGGACGCGAATGGGTGATGCCCGATGGCCGCGCCCATCTGGCCATCCGTCTTGGCGGTGAACCACTCGGTGTGTTCGACGATGTGGATGACCCACAGCCGCGCTGGATTGCCGACGCTGTGCTGGCCGGACCGTACGACCGCGCCTACTTGAAGGACACCACGCGCATGACCGGTTCGGTGGGCGCGTTGCTGCATCCCGGCGCACTGCAGGCACTGTTCGGCGTCGCCGATCATCAGTTGTTGAACCGGCACATACCGCTGGAGCAGGTCTGGCCCGACGAGACCGCCGCCTTGGTGCACTGCCTCAACGCTGCCGCATCGCCACGCGAACAGATCGCTCATCTGGAAGCGCTGTTGCTGGCGCATTTGCGCCCGGCCCGCGCATTGCATCCGCAGGTGGCACTGGCCTTGCCGCAGTTGGCGCAAGGCATACGCATCGACGCACTGGTACGGGCGTCTGGCTACAGTCACCGTCGCTTCGCCACCCTGTTTCGCAACGCCACCGGCATGGGTCCCAAGCGCTACGCCTGCCTGCGCCGGTTCGCCAGCACCCTGTCTGCTTCCGGTGAAGGCGTGCGTTGGGCGGATTTGGCGCTGGACGCCGGCTACAGCGATCAGGCGCATTTCGTCCGCGATTTCCATGGCTTCGCCAGACTCACGCCGGATGTCTATCGGCAATCGCTACGCCACGGCACGCGACATGTCCACGTCACCGATGCGCCAACGAAAGGTTCACGCAAGCCGAAGCCGCGCTGAGATTTCCATTTTCTTCAATACGCGGCATGACGATTCGCAGACGCTGACGACTCCTCCTACGGAAGCAATGCCATGACCGTCCACGAACTGTTTGCCTACCTGTGTGTCCACGATGCGCAAGCTGCTGTCGATCACTACCGCGAAGTGTTCGGCGCCACCGAATCCTTTCGCCTGGTCGAACCCGGTGGACGCATCGGCCATGTTGAGCTGGCGCTGGCCGGCACCACGCTGATGATGTGCGAAGAATTTCCGGAGTTCGGCATCGTCCGTCCGGACCCGTCCGCACCGACCTTCCTCACCTTGCATGTGCATGTGGATGATGCAGATGCCACTATCCAGCGGGCACTGGACCACGGCGCGACGCTGGTGATGCCGCCCAAGGACATGTTCTACGGCGAGCGTTCCGGCGTGGTGCGCGATCCCTTCGGGTATCGCTGGAACATCGGCCACAGCATCGAAGACGTGGCGCCCACGGAAATGCAGCAGCGCTACGATGCGATGGATACATCGCCCTGCTGAGAACTTGCGGCTCATTCTAGGTCGCGATCGTGACGGCGCATGGATTGACGAGTGGATATCAACCTCCCGCTGGCTGTTTGCACGCGGTTGAATGTCCAACGTCGCAGTAGTCCTCGATGCGTGCCATGCAGGCCAGAATCAACAAGCACGAACCCTCTCACACTCCTCGCGCACTGAGCTCGCTTGGCGGCATCCGCGCTGGCGAACTCGGCAGATTTCCCTCACATATCGAGCAATGACATAGCTATATCCAACGGCGAAAGTGTTTCCTTGCAATTCGGCACCTATCCTCAACTTCCGACGGAACTGGACAGGCCAATCTGATCAGACGCCGCAACATCTCGCATCACCTGTTTCCTACTCGACATCAACAGGCATATCAGTGCACAAGCAATGATCGTTGAATAATACGCATGCCATGGAATCTCCTCCTTCGTGGGAAGTTCCATGCCATGGCTGCCAATCGAACTTCCCTTCCATCCATCAAGAAGGGATTGTCCACATGCGAAAGCTGAAGCCGTTGGAGATTTTTACCCTGACCACGATGATGTCACTGGGCAGCTACGCCGACGCGCAGGAGGCCGAGGAGGTTCTACCCACCACTTCCTTGGGCAAGATCACTGCCCATGGGGGCCCTTACCCAGTCTTTGAAATCCCTGCATGGGCACAGATGTCTTTCAACGATCAGCTAAGGCCAGTTTCCATCCCGCGCGGCACGGCGTTCATACAAAAGCCCACGCCCAGAGTGAGCGCCAAAGCCATCGACTGCGCACAAAAGTACGGCACAAATCAACTTAAACCGCGCTGGACTGTGGCCTATGATGCAAAGTATTTCTGGCGCCATGACCGGAACCCGCACAACGTTACATTTACAAACAGCTATGTCTGGCCAGCCGGTGGACCTTGGCGAACCATCTACGGAAACACCAATCCACACCATGTCGGCGGGCCAACGATCACGGTATTTCAAGCCGGCTACTACAATTTTGAACAGTTGTTCAAAACGCTGGCTCATGAATTTGGACATTCACAAGGAGTAGGAAACAGTGGCCCCGAGGAAACAAGGCTTGAGAAGGAGGCTGTGGCGGCATGGGAAGCCTATTTGGCGGATGGTGGCAAGAAGTGCGGTGGCTTGGCGCGCTAGCGTCGGCCCACCTGCACTCGCCAGCCATGCCACAGTGGACGGAGCATGCGCAAAATGCCACCGCTAAAGTGGGCCGTTGGTCTGCTGGCCATCTCGCTTGCCTTGTTTACTCTTGGCGGCTTGCTTGTTTCTCGAACTTTGTCGACACATGATGAAAGCGCCCTTGCGGGCGGCGAGGTGCATGTCCCCGTGCAGTCCCGAGGTGACACCTACCCATCCTCGGGCAAGACAGCGAAGTCCGCTGCCCCAGTCCCACCACAGGCCGCTGAATCCATGGCTTTTCGCACGGCCCAATCCTGCGCCTTTGCAGCGCAGTCCATTGCAACCATGCGAAGAATGCTGGATAGCTGTTCCGTTTCCCCCACAAGCGTGGACTGGTCGGATGCTCACAAAGAGCTCTGCCCAGAAGTCGGTCAACAGTTCCCGCGCAAGATTGCAGCTGTCGAGCGGGTATTAGCTCAATGCCCTTACGAAGTGGACGACTTCGGTGAACAGTTCTTTCGACATACACAAGCCTCCGCCGCTGCGGGAGATCTTGAAGCCCAGCTATGCTATGTGCAGAACGACTTTGAGCTGAATCGACCCCGCACACCAGAGGAGAATCAGCTTTTCGAGCGTGATGCGCCCGCGTACGTAGAGAGTGCTTTGCGTCGCGGAGATTGGCGCATCGTCGAGATCCTGTTCTGGAAGCGCGGCAGACACGCCAATGAAGCCCTCCTTCCCGACTCCATCACCACCAACGATGGCGATTCCGCTCGGAAGTACGCCAGATTGATGCGAAGGGGCGCTGGCAGCGAATCCTTCCGGCAACTGATGGACATGAAAAGCCAAGCGTCTTCCTCGACCAAAAGCGAACTGGCCGAGCTCGATGCCTGGGCCGAGCGCATGTACCAGATGTATTTCACCAAGTCCCCACTTCTGCACGAGTCTCCCAGTATCTGCAGCACACCTTACGGCACAGGCACCATTGACTGATCCGCGACAATTCCGCGTCCGACATGACTGAGGAACAACTCCACCAGCAGCTCGGCCAGGCAGCCGCGTTGATGCTGCGCTGCGACGAATACTGCCACTATCCGATTGCATGTTTGGGCGTCTGGATTCGGCCAGCCGTTCTGCTGAATCAGATCCACTTCTTCACCGACACAGCCGGGCATGTGGTGGGATATATGACGTGGGCACGCTTGGCGGAAGATTCCGAACATCGGCTGCTTCACGACCCGCACTTCCTGCTGCATGCGGTGGAATGGAACGAAGGCGACCGCCTGTGGATTCTGGATTTTGTACTGACCACCGGCCGCCTGCGCCGCAGCCTGCATGAAGCCGCTCTTTTGTTTCCGAAAGATCGGACGGCCCGCTCTGCCCGCCGCCGAGAGGACGGTAGTATCCGCCGCCTGCGCACGTGGCACAGAGCTCGCTTAGTTTGCGCTACATCCGAATGACCGTGCCAGCAGCAGGCGCATCCACGCTGGCGGAGCAGCTGAGTGCCATCGGTAAGGGGCCAATGCTGTCGCGGATCAGCAACACCCTGCTGGTGCCATTCCCTGTCGTTCGACTTCGGCAGGCCAGCGTCGTCTGGATCAACCACCGCGTTTTCTCCGCCATGGGCATCGACACCCAGCAAGCCGACACGCGACGCGGAGTCGTCAACTGGCTACTGGAGACTTTTGCCTTTGTCGCCGACCGCCGGGAGCTGACTGCGCAATACGTGGACCGCCAATGCCGCACTATCTTGCACGCCGACCGCTATGGCTCCAACGCCGGGCTGGGTCCCCACGGCGGAAGCGGACGCGCCGCCGCCGTGGGGCAGTTCCACATCAAGGGTATCGGCCGTACGCCCTTGGTGGGGTGCGGTGGCGACCGCCAGCACTCGCACGGCTGGCTGTCATTGAACGTGGCGCTACGCGAAGCCATTTACTCCGAAGTGGCTGCGCTGGAATTCCCCCACGGCGCAGTCCCCACGCTGGCGGTTTTGGCAACGGGCACACGTTTCGAAGCTTCTGGCACACCCACCCGAGAGCTGCACGGCGCCATCCTGGTGAGGCCGGCCATGCTGCGCGTCGCACATTTGCAGCGCGCCGCCGGTTTCATTGACCCATTGGATGGGCACGAGAACTCGCAGGTGGACGATGCCAATCGTGTGCGTGATGTAGTGCGGCATATCTCCAGAACTCAAGGCGCCAGCGGCTTGGAAGAGCTGGTCGCCCGCGTGGCCCGGCAGATTGCCTTTGGCCAGGTACACCGTTTCTACAGCGGCGGCTACTTCTCCTCCAACATCACCCTGCAAGGCGAGTTGCTGGACTTCGGCAACGCTCATGTGTTCCCTGACTGGGCCAACGCCCGCGTACTGGATGCCGACCGTGGCTTCGGTTACGAGATGCTCTCGTTGGTAGCCAGCGTGCATTCCCTTGCCTTCCACCTGCACAAATTCGCCGGCCCCGGCGCATTTGAAATGCAGCAGGCCCTAACGCACGCGCGTGCCGAGTACGCCCGTGTCTTTGCCAAAGAATGCAAGCGTGTGTTGGGTATGAGTAACAACGATCACAGCCCCCACGTACTTGAACTGGTGCGGCGAATGACCCGCCTGTTTCACCAGCAGCAGGCGACCACGGTCCACTATTCCGCAGGCGAACGCTCGCCACTTCCATGGTTCGTGACTGCGCGCGCCGATACGCCCGATGCCACCCACTCGATTGAAGGCGACTTGCAAGAGCTACTGGCATTGGCGGAACGGTTCGCAACACAGACAGTCTCTGCAGTCCACGCCAGCCATCGAAGGACGACCGCGCAACGCTATCTGCTGCCGCGGACGGTGCTTTTCCGCGACAATATTCAGCAAACCATAGACCGGATATTGGCAACCAACACCTTGTCCTCGGCCACATTGGGGTCGCTATCTGCCTACGTGGACAACACCGTATCCGGCGGCCGACGCCACTGGCCCGTATTGCCAGATCACCTGACTGTGCTATCCAGCGCCACACATGCCGGCGACAGCGCCTTGACCTGCGCACATGCCACCACCGGCGAGCCGTACTGGTGGCTGGAAGGTCGCGTCATCGGCGGTGTGGCCACCTTCTTCGAGCAACGGTTCCCCACCGCCGACATCATTGCCGCAGGCGGTCAAGCCACTGGGCAGACCTGGCAGTTGCAAGCGCACAGGCAAAACAATCAGCTAGCCACGCTGCATGACTTTTCATTGAATATTCCCCAGGCCGTCGTGCACTACGCACTACCGGAAACCCGCTTTTGACCCGAGCCCGGAAACCGATCTCATCCGGAACAAGCGCCGATATCCCCTTCGAGCGCAAGCATCAGATAGATTAAAAAAAACGCCCCGCAATGCGGGGCGTTTTTTTATCGCAGGTCGTTCAACGCTCAGCGCTGATCGAAACCCTTGTAGTCGCGCACCGGATAGCCGGTGTAGATCTGACGCGGACGACCGATCTTGGCTTCCGGGTCGACCTGCTGTTCCAGCCAATGCGCCACCCAGCCAGCGGTGCGGCCAATGGCGAACATCACGGTGAACATTTCGGTCGGAATCTTCAGCGCCTTG
>DATLHT010000295.1:0-9121 GCA_035539795.1 Burkholderiaceae bacterium | reverse complement strand
GAGTTATCTGCGCCCCGAACTGCTGGTAACGGCGGCCGCTGCGACGGGGTGCGATGCGGTGCACCCGGGCTATGGCTTCCTGTCGGAGCGTGCCGCGTTCGCGCGCGCCTGCACCGAGATGGATCTGGCGTTCATCGGGCCTTCCGCCGACGCCATTGACGCCATGGGCGACAAGCTCAGTGCGATTCGCCTGGCAAGGCAGGCCGGTGTGCCGGTGGTGCCGGGCTCCGACAAGCTGTCATCCCTGGCCGACGTGCAGACGGCGGCGCAGCGCGTAGGCTATCCATGTCTGATGAAAGCCAGTGCGGGCGGTGGCGGGCGCGGCATGCGCATCGTCCGTGCGCCGGAGGAACTGGCCGGCGCATTCGAAAGCGCACAGGCGGAGGCCGAGGCGGCGTTCGGCGATGCCACGGTGTATCTCGAGAAATTCATCGAGCGTGCCAAGCATATCGAGTTCCAGATCATGGGCGACCAGCATGGCAATCTGGTGCATCTGTTCGAGCGCGATTGCAGCGTGCAGCGCCGGCACCAGAAACTGATCGAGGAGGCGCCGTCGCCGATCCTCCCGCCAGCGCGCCGGGCTGAGATGGCCGAGGCCGCACTGGCGTTGGCGCGCGCCGTGGGCTACTTCAGCGCCGGCACGGTCGAGTTCGTGTATGACGCGGAAACGGACGAGTTCTATTTCCTCGAGATGAATACGCGTATCCAGGTCGAGCACCCAGTGACGGAAATGATCACCGGTGTCGATCTGGTGCAGGAACAGATTCGCGTGGCGGCGGGCGAGCGCCTGTCGTTTCGCCAGCAGGATCTGGCGATCCGCGGCCATGCGATCGAGTGCCGGGTCAATGCGGAAGATCCGCGGCATGGTTTCCGCCCCGCGCCGGGCCGGCTGCAGGTGTGGCAGCCGCCGTCTTTGCCGGGTATCCGCCTCGATACACATTGCTACGAAGGCTACCTGATCCCGCCGTTTTACGACTCGATGATCGCCAAGCTGATCGCGCATGGCGAGGACCGCCAGCAGGCGATTGCGCTGGCGCTCGGCGCGTTGCAGGGCTTCCGTGTGGAAGGCATCACCACCACCATGTCATTGCACCAGGACATTCTTTCCAGCCAGGCATTCCGGGATGCCGAGGTGACGACGCGCTGGCTGGAAGCGGCGTTCCTGCCCGAGTGGCAGCAAGCGGCGCTTGCCGCGCAGGAGGTAGCATGAACTTCATCGATTTCTTCGACAAGAGTGTCGTCGCGCAGGCACAGCGGACCGCAGTGGTCTTCGAGTCGCAGCGCTGGACCTATGCGGAGGTTTCGGACCTGGCGGCGCGCATTGCCAACGGGCTGCGTGCGGTGGGCGTGCAGCGCGATGTGAAATGCGCGGTGATCAGCAAGAACGATCCGATCGCCTTTATCTCGATGCTCGGCATCATGCGCGCCGAAGGTGTCTGGGTGCCGCTCAATGCAACCAATGCCGAAGACGAGAATGCCTATATCGTCCAGGCTTTCGATGTCGAGGTGCTGTTCTTCCAGAAAGCCCTGGAGCCGTTCGCGCGGCGCATCCAGGCAGAGTGTCCGGCGGTCCGCCATTTCTTCTGTGTGGATGGTGCAAGCGAACTCGGCCCCAATGTCGAGGCCTGGGCTGCAACGCAAAGCGCAGAACGCCGCGCGCTGCCATGGGCGCCCGATGCATTGTGCTGGCTGCGGGGTACTGGCGGCACCACCGGCCGACCGAAGGGCGTGATGAACACCAACCGGAACTTCGAGACGATGGTGGCGAATTTCCGCGCCACGCTGCGTTTCGACCAGCCGCCGGTGTACCTGGCTAGCGCGCCGCTCAGCCATGCCTCTGGCATCCTGGCCATGGTAACCATGGCGATGGAAGGGACGCTGGTGATCCAGCGCGGTTTCGATGTGCAGGACACGCTCAGGGCGATTCCCGAGCATGCGATCTCGTTCATCTACCTTCCGCCCACGGCGATCTACAAGATGCTGGCGGCAGAAAACGTACATGACTTCGACTACAGTTCGCTGCGTCACTTCGTCTACGGTGCTGCGCCGATGTCGGCCACCAAGCTGGCGGAGTCGATCGCGGTGTTCGGACCGGTCATGACGCAGGTTTACGGACAGACCGAGGTGCCGACCTCGGTGACGCACATGAGTCCCGCTGAACATCTGAATGCCGATGGCACGATCAACGAGAAGCGTCTGCTCAGCTGCGGCCGGCCCGCGCCGTTTACGCGCGTGGCACTGATCGACGATGCCGGCCAGCCGGTGCCGCCAGGGCAGATCGGCGAGATCGCCGTGCAGGGCGGGCTGGTGATGGGCGGCTACTACAAGAATCCCACCGCCACGGCCGAGACCGGGATGTTTGGCTGGCACCATACCGGCGACATGGCATATCAGGACGAGGAAGGCTTCATCTACATCTGCGACCGCAAGAAGGAGATGATCATCACCGGGGGCTACAATGTCTATCCGCTTGAAGTCGAGCAGGTGGTGCTGAGCCATCCGGCGGTACAGGATTGTGCCGTGGTCGGCGTGCCGGACGACAAGTGGGGTGAGGCCATCAAGGCCGTCATCGAACTGAAGGCCGGGCAAACGCTTGATCCGGACGAGATCATCGCTATGTGCAAAGCCAGGATCGGCAGCGTGAAGGCGCCGAAATCGGTAGACTTCATCGAGTCCCTGCCACGCAGTCCGGTCGGCAAGGTGATGCGCAAGGAAGTGCGCCGGCGTTACTGGACGGGGCAGGAACGCAATGTCTGAGGATAGGTGAGATGACCACACAACCGTTGACCGTCGATGGCGCTGCAACGCGCGAGGCATTCGAGCATGCGCTCGCTACCCACCGGCAGGTTCCGGGGCAATTTTTCATGGCACGGTTGCTGGGTCTCGAACTGACCTATACCGAGGACAGCTGTACCATCACCTTCGAGGTGAAGGACTTCATGCTGAATCCCCATGCCACTTTGCATGGTGGTATTGTCGCGCTGGTCATGGATGTGTCGATGGGCCATCTGCTGATGCACATCGGGGGGCCATGCACGACGCTGGAAATGAAAACCCAGTATCTGGCGGCAGTGCGTCCCGGTCCGGCCAAGGTCGTCGGCCAAGTACTGCGCCGCGGGCGCGGCGTGTCGTTCCTGGAGTCGAGGTTCTACGATGCGAGCGGGCAACTGGCGGCGTTTGCCACGTCGACGTGGAAACTGCTGGGGGCGCCAAAGGGCGGATGACGATTGTCAATCGGGGCTGCGCCCTGTCGAGAATCGGATATCCCGTCCTGAAAAGCATGAGGAAAGCGCTGGACAATAAAAAAGCCATCCGCAGGGATGGCTTTTTTATCGGGAAATCTGGTGGGGCGTGAGTGACTCGAACACTCGACCTACGGATTAAGAGTCCGCTGCTCTACCAACTGAGCTAACGCCCCAACGAAGTCAAAAATTATAGCACGGCTTTTTATTCGGTGGGAACAGTTTTTGTGGCGGTGCCTCAGCCTACGCGGAAATGCTCCGGGGACTGGCCTGCCGCGACGGCCCGACGCAGCCATTCCGGCATATCGCCCTTGCCATCCCAGGTTTTGCCGTCGGCACTGCGATAGAGCACGGCCACCGCGCCAGGTGTGGCATTGTCGCCGTCCACTGCCGATGACGGTTCCGGAAAGGGACCAAGGTCATCGAGGGTGAGTGCGTACTCATCTATTTTCTGTCGGATCCACGCAATTGCGGCGGCTCTGTCCGATTGACTCATACTGAAGCTGATAAGTGTGGGTAACGCGCTGGAAGCGATCCGGTGGGTCCGATACCGCGGGCCCGGTGGGGGAGTCGTGTCTGAAGTGGCGGACGCCGGAGAAATGCAGGTGCGCCGGGACTCGACGGTGCTTATTGTACGGGATCCGTTCGGGCTGTGTGCTGGCGCACGCGGAAATTTCTTTGCTGGAAATCAGAGTTCCGAGGCATGCAGGGGCGGCGACAGCAGGAAGCCTTGGCCGAGTTGGGCACCCATCTCGACCAGCAGTGCCCGTTGCTCTTCGGTCTCGATACCCTCGACCACGGCATCAAGGCCGCTTGCCGCTGCGAGCGCCAGGCTTGAGCGCAGGATGGTGCGGTGCATTTCACTATGCAGTATCAGACTGGTGAACGTGAGGGGAATCTTGATGCCACTGATGGGCAGGCGCGTAAGGGCTGACAGCGAAGAATGCCCGGTGCCAAAGTCATCGAGGAAAATGCGAATGCCGGCTTCGTGCAGGAGATGAAGGTTACGGAAGCTGTCGAGCGTTTCAAAAGGAAGAGATTCAGTCAGTTCGAGGCACAGCTGCCAAGGTTGCGTGCCTGTCTGTTCGAGCATCGCAAAAATCTCGGCGGCGTAACCTGGCTTATCGGTCTCTGCGGCGGAAACATTGACCGTCACATAACGATCTGGGTGATTCTCCGTCCAGGTGGCCGCCAGTTGAAGTGCAGCCAGAGATACATGACGCCCCATGGACTGGATCGAACCATCGCGCTCCGCACTCGGCACAAAGCTGTCGGGCATCAGGATGATGCCGTCATCGAGCGAGCGCCGTACCAGCGTCTCGACCCCCGAGATGGCTCCAGTATCCAGCGCTATGATGGGCTGATACAAGTTGAACAGGCCAGCCCAGCCGCCGCTTGCAGTATGCGGGAGAGGTTGGTGCAACGCATCGATAGGGATGGGCAGCATAGTGGGAGCCAAATTGGAAAAATTGAATTTGGCTGAAGATTAGCAACAAATTGACCGGAGAAAAGTTAAAAAGTGTAGCGACTTTCCCTTTGTTTATGATGGGGCCCCGGTGGGAGCTGGATCTTTGGCGGCGAGGCTTGTGCCCAGTCGCGAAACCAGTAACTGGTCGATCTTGTGACTGTCGATGTCGACCACCTCGAACCGGTAGCCGGCCGTCTCGATGAATTCGGATTTCTTGGGAATGCGCTTGAGCGTGTAGATCACCAGGCCGGCAATCGTTTCGGCATGGTCCTGGCCAGGCAGGTCGCCGATATCCAGCGCTTTCTTGACATCGTCGATCGGCGTCAGGCCGTCGATCAGCCAGGAGTGCTCATCGCGCTGGACGATCTGCTCGTCTTCCGAGGAGTAGATGATGTCGCCCATCAACGCACCCACGATATCGTCCAGCGTCACCACGCCGACCACCAGACCATACTCATTGACCACCGCGGCAAAACTCTCGTGCATTTCCTTGAAGCGCGTGAGCGCTTCAGAGAGATTGAGAGTGTCCGGCAGCGTCAGCAGGTTCTTGTCATAGTATTTGCCAAGCGTCCGGATGACGTCCATCGACCCTTCGCTGATGATGCGCTGCAGGATGTCCTTGGACTGGATGAAGCCGATTACGCTGTCGATGTCCTCGCGGCAGACAAGATACTGCGAGTATGGCTGGTCGATGAGTTTGCGCTTGATCAGGTCGACCGGTTCGGTCACCGTAAAGTAGGCGATTTCGTCGCGCACGGTCATGACCGAGGTGATCGACTTGGATTCGAGTTCGAAGACATTTTCGATCAGGCGGATTTCATGGCTGTGCAGCGTGCCAGCTTCCGCGCCCGCGCCGACCATGGCGGCGATATCTTCCGGCGTGATGTGTTCGACATTGCGTGTCGGCAGATTGAAGATGCGCAGGATGAAATCAGTGCCTTGCGTGAACAGCCAGACGAGCGGCCGGAACAGCCGCATCAGCGCGACCATCGGCCCGGCGATCGCCAGTGCACAACGTTCGGGGGCGATCATGGCGAGCCGCTTGGGGATCAGGTCCGCGAACTGGATGAACAGGATCGTGATGACGATGAACGAGCTGAGGTTGGCCACCTGCATGGCACGCGCGGTGTCGAGATGCGGCGTGACCAGGCCGAGCACCCAGTCGGAAAGATGCTTCTCGCCGAGTACGCCGGCGAGGATCGCGACGGTATTCACGCCGATCTGGACCACGGTGAAGAAATTGCCCGGCTCCTCCTTCAGTCGCATGACCTGCAAGGCTCGCCGATCGCCGTGCTCATAGAGCTGCTGCAGACGGGTGCGGCGCGCTGCTGTGAGCGCGATCTCGGCGATCGAGAAAAAGGCGCTGACCAGTAGCAGAAGGAGAATGATGAGGACCAGCATCGGCAGGAAACGGGGAACGGCGATGCTCCGATCATCCGGGATGGCCGCGCGTCTGTCAAACCGCGGCTGGGGATCAGTGGAAGAATAGGTAGGCGACGGCGATGGCACCAATCAGTCCGATGACGTCGGCGAACAGGGCGCATCCTAGCGCATAGCGGGTATTGCGGATATTGACGCTGCCAAAGTAGACCGCCAGCACGTAGAAGGTGGTTTCCGTCGATCCCTGGATGATGGCCGCCAGCTTGCCGGGGAAGGAGTCGACGCCATAGGTCGTCATCACGTCGACCATCAGGCCGCGCGCCCCCGCGCCGGACAGGATCTTCATCAGGCCGACCGGTAGGGCAGGCACGAAATCGGTATTCAGTCCGACGGCGGCAAACAGCGTGCCGAGGCCCTGCAGGAGCAGGTCGAGGATGCCGGTGGTGCGGAACACGCTGATGGCCACCAGCATGGCGATCAGATAGGGGATAATCTGTACCGCCACCCCGAAGCCATCCTTGGCACCTTCGATAAAGGCCTCGTACACATTGATGCGGCGCAGCGCGCCCACCAGCAGGAAGGCCGTGATGATCGTCATGATGAAACCGCTGCCGATCAGGCCGGCCATGCTGGCCATGCGTTCCGGCGGGAACTGGTCGAGCCACAGGAACAGCAGCCCCATCACCAGTACCAGTCCGCCATAGGCCAGCAGCAACGGCGCACGCAGCAGGTTCAGGCGCTGGTGCCATGCCACGGCGAGCAGGCCGGCGGTGAAGGAAATGAAAGTGGCGATGAGCGTTGGCAGGAAGATGTCCGCCGCATTGAAGCCGGTCAGCCCTTGTTGCAGTGCGATGGTCTGGCGGATGGCGATCACCGAGGTCGGGATCAGCGTGATGCCTGCCGTATTGAGGACGATGAACATGATCTGCGCATCGGAAGCCGTGTCGCTGCGCGGGTTCAGGGTTTGCAGCTCGCGCATCGCCTTGAGGCCGAGCGGCGTGGCGGCATTGTCCAGGCCGAGCATATTGGCCGAGACGTTCATCATCATCGCGCCGTTGGCCGGGTGGCCCTTGGGCACTCCCGCGAACAGGTGGCGCATCACCGGGTCGACGCAGCGCGCAAACAGGTCGATGACGCCGGCGCGCTCGCCGATGCGCATGATGCCCAGCCACAGGGTCATGATGCCTGCCAGGCCGAGCGAGATCTCGAAACCGGTCTTGGCGCTCGCGAACATGCCGGTCAGCATGCGGGCGAACACGTCCGGATCACCCATCAGCAGGCGCACGCATGCCGCTGCGAAAGCGATCAGGAAGAAGCCGAGCCAGACCAGGTTAAGAGCCATGCATCAGAAGAAAGGAAGCCGTTGGCGTATTTGTTGCGGCGCGTCCGCATCATACCTTGGCTGGGGGCTGTCTTGGCGTGCGCATGGTCTGGTATATTGGAACGATACTGTGGAGACAATCCGATCCGTGCGCTGTTTGTGGAAGGAGAACGCTGATGACATCACCTGACCAACGTGGCCCGAAGGCCAACGCTCAAGAGATCACGGCCGACACCATGCAATGGCTGGTGCGCCTGCCTGCTGATTTGCGTCCTACCGCACTGCGCGAGTTTCCGCACGTTCTCAATAAGCTTGCCACCCTGTGGGCCGACGACGAGGCTTGCGGCGCCTATCTCGAATCACTCATGCTGGACGATCGTGGCGGCCGCCAGGGTTTTCCCCCGGCCGCACTCAGCGAACTGATTGCCCTGAACCTGCATCACCACGGTTCGATTGGCAATCCGAGCCAGCGGCCAGCACAGGATGCGGGTACACCGAAGTACGAAACGGTCCAGTTCACCTGGGACGATACGGAACGCTGAGACTGGCAGGCCGTCCGGCTCAGCGGACCCGGCGGCCGCTGGCATCCACCAGCAGTTCACCATTTTCCTTGCGGAATTCCCCTTGCTGGGGCGCCGGCAGAATCTCGAGCACGGTTTCTGCCGGGCGGCACACGCGTGTCCCCAGCGGTGTGCTGACCACCGGCCGGTTGAGCAAGGCCGGGTGCGCAGACAGCGCGTCGAGCAATGCTTCATCGCTCAGGGCCAGATCCTCCAGCCCCAACTCCGCATAGAGCGCTTCCTTGCTGCGCAGCAAAGGCCGCACACCGCCTGTTGCCTGCGCCAGTGCGGCCAGCGTCGCCCGGTCGGGCGGCGTCTTCAGATAATCGACGATATGCGGTTCCGCGCCGCTGTTGCGGATCAGGCCGAGCGCCGTGCGGGAGCTGCCGCAGCGTGGATTGTGATAGATCGTGATGTCGCTCATGGTTGTGCTGGCAGGTTGATTGGACAGATGTCTTCGTTCATACCAGCCCCGTGCGGTCGTTGCAAGGGTAGGGAGGTACGGGGAGATGCTGGCGGATGTTTGTCGCCCACTGATGATCCGGGATGGGCCGTGGCCAATGCCGGCAGGACACATCGTTTGGTGTGATCAGCGGCTGCCACCCAGACAGGCTCTCTGAGCCGGAGCCGGCGGCAGGCGTAGTCATCGCGTCATGGGGCACGATAGGGGTGCCATACGCAAAACGTACCAGGCGCGGTACCGGACGCACAAAGACAAACGGGCAGCCTGGGCTGCCCGTCTGGAGTTCTGGTGCCGGAAAGAGGAATCGAACCCCCGACCTTCTCATTACGAATGAGCTGCTCTACCGACTGAGCTATTCCGGCACATCCCGCGGAATTTTTCCGGGAAACCGCGATTCTAGCAAATTCCCGGCTGGTTCGCCAAGAGGGGCGGGGAACAGTTGTACGGGACGCTGATGCGTCCCGCCAACCATCCGGTTCAGGACTGTCCGGCTTCCTGGTGGTAGCGGGTCACGCGTTCGACCTCGTTCTTCGATCCCATGATGACGGCGACGCGCTGGTGCAGCGCATCGGGCTGGATTTCCATGATGCGCTGCTGGCCGTTGGTGGAAGCACCGCCAGCCTGTTCGACAAGGAAGCTCATCGGGTTGGCCTCGTACATCAGGCGCAGCTTGCCGGCCTTGCCTGG
>DATLHT010000294.1:0-2843 GCA_035539795.1 Burkholderiaceae bacterium | reverse complement strand
GTCCTGGGACGCAATCGGCAATGGCCTTGCCGAACTCGCGCAGCACATGACCGTAGTGATCAGACAGGAACTGGCGCAAGCCATCGTTCTTTTCGGCGTAGGCGCGGGCAATGACCCGCACGAAAGCGCCGCCTCCGTGGCGGTCCTGGGCCAGGGCCAGGGCGGGCTCGACAAAGGCCGCCAGGATCGGCTCCAACTGGCCGGAATGCTGCTCCAGCGCCGCCTTGAGCAGGGCCAGGCGCTGGCTGGTCATGTCGTCCATGCGCCGGCGGAAGACCTCATTGACCAGGTTTTCCTTGGATCCGAAGTGGTAGTTGACCGCGGCGATGTTGACGTCGGCCCGGCCGGTGACCTGGCGCAGTGATGTGCCGGCAAAACCGTGCTGGGCAAACAGCTCCTCGGCGGCGCCGAGGATGCGTTCCTTGGTGGAAAAGTGGGTGGCGTTGCCCATGGGCGGGGACTCCGTTAATCAAACGCTCGTTTGATTGTCCATTCGGGGCGGTACGGTGTCATGCTGTGGTGCAACATAAATCCTGTACCGGCGGATGCCAAATTGCCGGCGATACGTTAGAATCTCGCTAAGCAATTCTATCTAAGCCCGTGTTTCGACGCGGGTTTTTTCATGTTAACCTTGGGCCGTCAGTGGCCCGCCAACGGAGAATTCCCCATGGCGCTGGAGCGCACCCTGTCCATCATCAAGCCCGATGCCGTTGCCAAGAACGTCGTCGGCGAAATCTATTCCCGCTTCGAAAAGGCCGGCCTCAAGATTGCCGCCTCCAAGATGAAGCATCTGTCGCGTCGTGAAGCCGAAGGTTTCTACGCCGTGCACCGCGAGCGTCCGTTCTTCAATGCACTGGTTGAGTTCATGATCTCCGGTCCGGTGGTCGTGCAGGTGCTGGAAGGCGAGAACGCCGTGCTGAAGCACCGCGACATCCTCGGCGCCACCAATCCGAAGGACGCTGCGCCGGGCACCATCCGCGCCGACTTCGCCGATTCGATCGACGCCAATGCCGCACACGGTTCGGACTCGGTCGAAAACGCGAACATCGAGATCGCGTATTTCTTCCCCGCCACCGACGTGTACGCGCGCTAAGCCATAGCGATGAGCCAGCACGAGCTGCCGCCGATTGAACTCAAGCTCGCCACGGATGCACCCGTGGCGGTTGGCATGCCCGTGTCTGCGAAACAGAACCTGATGGATCTGGATCGCGAGGGCCTGGAGCGCTTCTTCATGGAGCGCCTGGGCGAACAGAAGTTCCGTGCGCATCAGGTGATGAAGTGGATTCACCACCGTTACGTCACCGACTTCGATCAGATGACCGATCTCGGCAAGGCCCTGCGCGCCAAGTTGCAGGAACATGCCGAGGTCGTCGTCCCGCAGGTGGTGTTCGACAAGCCGTCCAACGACGGCACGCACAAGTGGCTGCTGGGGATGGGCGTGGACGGCAAGAACGCCGTCGAAACCGTGTATATCCCGGACAAGAACCGCGGCACGCTGTGCGTGTCTTCGCAGGTGGGTTGCGGCTTGAACTGCACGTTCTGCTCGACCGCCACGCAAGGCTTCAACCGCAACCTGACCACCGCCGAGATCATCGGCCAGGTGTGGGTAACCGCCCGCCACCTCGGCAACGTACCCGCGCAGAACCGTCGCCTCACCAATGTGGTGATGATGGGCATGGGCGAGCCGCTGATGAATTTCGACAACGTCGTGCGCGCCATGAACATCATGCGCGACGATCTGGGCTACGGCCTGGCCAGCAAGCGGGTAACGCTGTCCACCTCGGGCCTGGTGCCGATGATCGATCGTCTGTCCACCGAGACCGATGTATCGCTGGCAGTTTCGCTGCACGCGCCCAGCGATGCGCTGCGCGAGCAGCTGGTGCCGCTCAACAAGAAGTATCCCGTGGCCGAACTGATGGCGTCGTGCGTGCGTTATCTGCTCGCCAACAAGAAGCGCGACTCGGTGACCTTCGAGTACACGCTGATGAAGGGCATCAACGATCAGCCCGAGCATGCGCGCCAGTTGGCGCAGCTGATGCGCAAGTTCAGCAATGCCGCGCAGCTCAAGGATGCAGGCAAGGTCAACCTGATCCCGTTCAATCCGTTCCCCGGCACCCGCTACGAGCGGTCACCGGACGAGGTCATCCGTTCCTTCCAGAAGATCCTGCTCGACGCCCACGTGTTGACCATGGTCCGACGCACCCGTGGCGATGACATCGACGCGGCCTGCGGCCAGCTCAAGGGTCAGGTGATGGATCGCACCCGCCGCCAAGCCGAGTTCCGCCGGCACCTGCAGGAACAAGGCATCGACGATGCAGCGGCTTAAGCTCAGCCTGCTCCTGATTCCCTTTGTGCTGGCCACGGCCAGCTGCAGTCGCCTGACCATAGTCAAACCCAAGATGGAACGTGAGGACGGCGAGCAGATCGCCGAGAGCTATCACGTCCAGGACAGCCCGGCGACCAAGAAGCGCATGGAAACCGAAAACGCCTTGCAGCGCAGCACCCAGCGCCTGCGTGCCGGCGATCTGGATGCCGCCGAACGCAACGCCCGTGCCGCGCTCAAGGCCACCCCGGATTCGGCCGACGCCTACACCTTGCTGGCCATCGTGGCCGAGCGCCGCGGCCAGGCAAAGCAGGCGGGCGAGTCCTACAAGCGCGCTGTGGATCTCAAGCCCAACGTGGGCGCCTACCAGAACAACTACGGCACTTGGCTGTGCAGCAACGGCTATCCGGCCGAAGCGCTGATCTGGTTCGATCGTGCCTTGAACGATCGCAGCTACAGCACACCCGGTTCGGCCCTCGCCAATGCCGGCGGCTGTGCCTTGAAGGCCGGCCAGCAGGAA
>DATLHT010000293.1:0-2124 GCA_035539795.1 Burkholderiaceae bacterium | reverse complement strand
GACCGGCGCCCCCAGGGGGCTGCCGCATGACTGAGTTCCGCAACGTCGAGCAGGAACTGAGCCGCTTCCGCGTGCGGCTGGTGATGGCCTTCCTGTTCGTGCTGTTCTGTTTCGGCCTGCTGCTGGCGCGCTTCATTTGGCTGCAGGTGATCAAGCACGACCAGTATTCCGCGCGTGCCGAGAACAACCGCATTTCGGTCCAGCCGATCGAGCCGAACCGCGGCATCATCACGGACCGCAACGGCGTGATCCTGGCCCGCAACTATTCGGCCTATACGCTGGAGATCACGCCCTCCAAGCTCGATGCGCCGCTCGATGCCACACTTGATGCGATCGCCAAGATCGTCGAGATCCAGCCGCGCGACCGGCGCCGCTTCCGCCGCCTGATGGAGGAGTCACGTAGCTTCGAGAGCCTGCCTATCCGTAGCCAGCTGAGCGATATCGAAGTGGCACGCTTCTCAGCGCAGCAGTATCGCTTCCCCGGCGTGGAAATCCGCGCGCGCCTGTTCCGTCAGTATCCGATGGGGGAAATCGCCTCGCATGTGATCGGCTACATCGGCCGCATCTCGCAGCGCGACAACGAGCGCATCGAGGAGATGAGCGAGAAGAACGCGGCGGCGGAAACTGGCTACGATCCGCGCCGCGATGCGAACAACTACCGGGGCACGGAGTACATCGGCAAAGTTGGCATCGAGCAGAGCTACGAGACCGAGCTGCACGGCCTGACGGGCGTGGAGGAGGTCGAAGTCAGCGCCGGCGGCCGCGCCATCCGCACGCTCTCGACGTCCCAGGCCACGCCGGGCAATAACCTTGTGCTGTCGCTCGACATCAACCTGCAACGCCTTGGCGAGCTGCTGTACGGCGAGCGGCGGGGCGCCATGGTGGCCATCGAACCGGATACCGGCGACATCCTGGCCTTCGTGTCGATGCCGACCTACGATCCGAACATGTTTGTCGAAGGCATCGACACCGCGACCTGGAACGAACTGAATAATTCGACCGACAAGCCTCTGCTGAACCGTCCGCTGCGCGGGGCATATCCGCCGGGCTCCACCTACAAGCCGTTCATGGCCCTGGCGGCCCTGGAAACCGGCCTGCGCACGGCACAATGGGGCATGCACGACCCTGGCAGCTTCACGCTTGGCAACCACACCTTCCGCGACGATAAACCCGGCGGCCATGGCTGGGTCGACATGCACAAGTCCATCGTCGAATCGTGCGACACCTACTACTACGTGCTCGCGCGCGACATGGGCGTGGACCGCATGGCTGAGTTCATGAAGCCGCTCGGTTTCGGCCAGATCACGGGCATCGACATCGAGGGCGAGCGCAGCGGCATCCTGCCGTCCACGGAATGGAAGCGCAAGGCCTACCGCAAGCCGGCGCAGCAGCGCTGGTACGAGGGCGAAACCATTTCGCTGGGCATCGGGCAGGGTTACAACAGCTTCACGATTCTCCAGCTGGCCCATGCCACGGGCATCCTGGCGAATGGCGGCATCGTCATGAAGCCACACCTGGTCAAGGCCATCGAGGATGCCGTCAGCAAGCAACGCCGCCTGACGGTGCCGAAGGAAAGCTACCGCATTCCCTACAAGCCGGAACACATCGAGGTGATCAAGCGTGCCATGGTGGGCGTCAACCAGTCCGGTACCTCGGCGCGCGCTTTTGCCGGTGCACCCTACGTGGCGGCGGGCAAGACCGGCACGGCGCAGACCTATTCGCTCGCCAAGGGCGAGGTCTACCGGCACCACGCGCTTGATGAGCACAAGCGCGACCACGCGCTCTACATGGCGTTTGCGCCGGCCGACAAGCCGCGCATCGCACTGGCCCTGATCGTCGAGAATGCCGGTTTCGGCGGCCAGCACGCCGCGCCGATCGCACGCAAGATGTTCGACTATTACCTGACGGGCAAGTGGCCGCAGGAGCTGGCCCAGAGCGCACCGCCCGCCGCGCCGCTGCCGCCGGTGGATACACCAAGTGTGTTCGTGACCGGCAAGACCGCGACCATCGCCAGTTCGACCACCCTCCCGCCTGTGGAAGGCGATGCCGCCTCGACCCCACCTGCCATCGCGGAAGCGCCGGCCAGCGCTCCGCAGGCACTTACCGAATACGTCAGGCAGGCTC
>DATLHT010000292.1:0-27292 GCA_035539795.1 Burkholderiaceae bacterium | reverse complement strand
AGCGACATGATGGGTTCGATGGATCACGGCAGTGGCGGCGGCGGGCATGGCATGTCGATGCTGCATGCCATGTTCGCCATGAGCGCCATGATCATGGCCGGCGTGATCGGAGGCACGTTTCGCGGGCCTGCTGGGCTGGTCTGCCGTTGCGGCCGGCTGGCTATTGCCGGCTGGGTACGATGTGCCGCTGTGCGCAGCATGATCCTGCGCCATGGCCTGACCGGAGAAAGCGGCAGCGGCGGCCAATGCAGCCAGGCCGGGCACAGGATAAAGAGCCTTGCGGCGGAACTTCATGCGATCGAACGAGAGATAACAGGTCATGACAGGATTCCTTGCATGGGGCTCACGACACGACGACTTCGCGGAACATGCCCATGTCCATGTGGAACATGAGGTGGCAATGCCAGGCCCAGCGGCCCAGCGCGTCGGCAGTGACGAGAAAGCTGATGCGCTGTGCTGGCTGCACAGGTAGGGTGTGCCGGCGGGCGAGGAAGCGGCCATCCGGGCTTTCCAGTTCGCTCCACATGCCATGCAGGTGCATGGGGTGCGTCATCATGGTGTCGTTGTGCAGGATCACGCGCACGCGCTCGCCGTAGCGGAAATGCACTGGCGTGGATTGTCCAAACTCCAGGCCATCGAACGACCAGGTGTAGCGTTCCATATTGCCGGTCAGGTGCAGTTCGATTTCGCGTTCTGCGCCACGCGGATCCATCGGACCTCCTGGCGTATGCAGATCGGCAAGTGTCAGGGCGCGCCGCCCGGTGTTGCGCAAACCGATACCAGGATCATCAAGATTGGTGCGCGCCATGTCGACACGCATGTCGGTACTCGGCCCATACTCCGTACGGGCATGGCGGGCCTGGGTGCTCGGCCGGGCCAGCGGGTTCGCGGTAGGACCAGCGGCAGCGTGCATGGCGTGCTGGTTTGTCATTCCAGCATGCTGCATGCCTGCGTGCATCGATGACTGTCCCGGGGCAGGGGCTGCGCCATGCCCAGCGTGCCCGCCGCCGCCACTGCCGTGATCCATCGAACCCATCATGTCGCTCATTGTCAGCCATTCGGCCGGATCGAGCGCGGGCACTGGCGCTTGCAGTCCATCACGGACCGCGAGTGTGGCGCGTGCATAGCCTGTCCGGTCCATGGCCTGGGCGAATACGGTATAGGCATCGTCGCGCGGCTCGACCACCACGTCGACGGTTTCGCCGGGACCGAACCGGAATTCATCGACGGTCACCGGCTCCACGTCGACGCCGTCCACATGGACCACCTTGAGCTTGAGTCCAGGGATGCGCACGTCATAAAAGGTATTGCCTGCGCCATTGACCATACGCAGGCGTACACGCTCGCCAGGGCGGAACAGCCCGGTCCAGTTGCCCGCCGGGGTCGTACCGTTGACGAGGTATGTGAGGGTGGCGGACGACAGGTCGGCCAGATCCGTCGGGCTCATGCGCATTTCGTTCCACATCTTGCGCTTGCCGACAGCAGCCGATAGTCCGTCATGTGCGACGTCGCGGATGAAATCCACGACGGTCGGCTGGTTATAGTTATACATATCGCCCTGCGACCTGAGCTTGCCGAGGACCCGCATCGGGTCTTCGTCGGTCCAGTCGGAAAACACCAGCACATGTTCACGGTCAGCGCGGATACTTTCCGGTCCGGCCGGGTCGATGATGATCGCCCCGTACATCCCGGTCATTTCCTGGAAACCGGAGTGAGAGTGATACCAGTACGAGCCGCTCTGCTGGACCTTGAAGCGGTAGGTAAAGGTCTCGCCGGGGGCAATGCCGCCAAAGCTGATGCCAGGTACCCCATCCATCTGGTACGGCAGAATAATGCCGTGCCAGTGGATCGAGGTATGTTCCCGCAGGCGATTGGTCACACGAATGGTGACGGTGTCGCCTTCGCGCCAGCGCAGCGTCGGTGCAGGCAGCGAGCCATTGATGGTTGGTGCCACGCCGGGCTTGCCGGTAAAGTTGACCGGCATTTCACTGACAACCAGGTCAAAGGTCGTGCCGCGCAGTTCGGGTACGGCGCGCGTGGCCGCAGGTTGTGCCATCGCTGCCAGACCAGGGATGGAAACCGCAGCCATGACGCCGCCGGCAGCAAGTCCCTGCACGAAGCGGCGGCGCGAGTAACTAGGCGGCGAAGCGGGAAGAATGAGAGGCGAAGGACGGTTCATGTCAGGGCGTACTCCAGAAACCAGGGGCGAGCAAGAGACAGGCGACAACCAGAATGCCGGATACCATTAGCACTGCGCTGCGAGCTTGGCCGAGTCCGGTATCAGGTTGACTGTGCTCGCAGGCCGAGCCGCGTAGCAGTCGATCCGAGGTGCATGGTAGGGTGGGGCGACTGTCCAGAATCTGTCCCGAACATTACATTTATGTCATGTTTGCGTCATCTTCCTGTCTACAGGCGATCACTAGATTGATTGGATTGCCAAAGCGCAGATGGACACAGGAAAGGCTATGAAACTGCTGGTGATCGAAGACGAGGAAAAGACAGCCGATTACCTCCGCCAGGGACTGGTAGAGGCGGGGTTCGTCGTGGATCTCGCACGCAACGGACTGGATGGACATCATCTCGCGCTTGACGATATCTACGACCTGATCATCCTCGATGTGATGCTGCCTGATGTGGACGGCTGGCGCATCGTGCAGGCGGTACGCGCTGCAGGCAAGCAGGTGCCGGTGCTGTTCCTGACCGCCCGTGGCAGCGTCGATGACCGTGTGAAAGGCCTGGAACTGGGCGCGGACGATTATCTGGTGAAGCCTTTCGCATTCTCCGAATTGCTGGCCCGCGTGCGGACTTTGCTGCGCCGTGGCAGTGCACCAGCACAACCCGATGTCCTGCGGATTGCTGATCTGGAACTTGACCTGGCACGCCGTCGGGCCACGCGGGCAGGGCAGCGCATTACCCTGACTGGCAAGGAATTTGCGTTGCTCGAACTGCTCGCGCGCCGCCGTGGCGAAGTGCTACCGCGCTCGCTGATTGCCTCGCAGGTATGGGACATGAACTTCGACAGCGATACCAATGTGATCGATGTAGCTATTCGTCGTCTGCGTGCCAAGATTGACGATGCCTTCGAGCCGCGCCTGATCCACACGGTGCGCGGCATGGGATACATGCTCGATGTCGAGTAGTCCACGCCCGGTCCGCCGGCCCGCTTCGCTGGCATTGCGTGTCACGCTGCTGGTCGGCGTGGTGATTGCACTGGTTTTCCTGAGCTTCAGCTGGCTGGTGGAACGCTCGCTCGAATTCCATTTTGCCGAGCAAGATGCCGGCGAACTCGCGGCCGTGGCCAGCGCTGTCTCGCGTGTCCTGGCGGACTTACCCAGTGACGCGCCATTGGCACAGCGTCAGGCGCGGCTCGCAGGTGCCGTCTCGGGGCATCACAAGGTGTATTACTACGTAGGTGATGCGCAGGGCAGCCCGATCTATGCAAATGGTGGCCCAGACTTGCACGCCCTGTCAGCCCGCCTTGCACCGGTAACTGCGCTGGAGGCACGCACAGTCTCGGTATGGGAAGAGGGCGGCAGCACCTATCGCGGTGGCGTACTGCGCGTGCCGGCGCGAACGCCTATGAGCGATGCTGTGCGGATGGAAGAGATGCGTATTGCGGTCGCCATGGATATGGATTTCCATATGACCTATCTGCATCGCTTCAAGCGCATGATCTGGTGGGCGACCGGCCTGGTGCTATGCCTGGCCCTGGTCGTGGCCTGGCTGGCGGTGCAATGGGGGCACGTGCCGATCCGCAAGGTCAATGCACGGATCCGTGCCATTGGCTCATCGCAGTTGCATGTGCGGCTCAATCCGCAGGAAGTGCCGGTTGAGTTGACCGATCTGGTGGTGGCGTTCAACGACATGCTGCAGCGTCTGGAAAGCGGCTTCCAGCAGTTATCGAATTTTTCGGCGGACATCGCACATGAGCTGCGTACGCCAGTGACCAACCTGACCACACATACTCAGGTAGCACTCAGCCAGGTCCGCAGCGCCGACGAATACCGTGAGGTGCTGTATTCCAACCTGGAAGAGTTCGAACAGATGTCGCGCATGATCGGCGACATGCTGTTCCTGGCACAGACGGAGAACGATCCCGGCGGGCGGCGACTGGTACCGGTAGATCTGGTGGAGCTGACAGAAGACCTGTTCGATTACTTCGGTGCCTGGGCGGAGGATCGGCAGGTGCACCTCCGGCTCGAAGGCAAGGCATCGCCGATCAGTGCCGACCGCGACATGATGCGCCGTGCGCTTGGCAACCTGTTGTCGAATGCGGTACAGCACACGGCGCCCGGGCAGGTGGTGGAGGTTCGCCTGGCTGACGCCGAAGGCGTCGCGGTGATCCGGGTGTCCAATCCAGGCAAGCGGATCCCGGCGGAAGCGCTGCCGCTGCTGTTCAACCGCTTCTATCGGCTCGACCCGGCGCGCCGGCGCAAAGGACAAGGCGCAGGACTCGGGTTGGCGATCGTCAAGTCGATCGTCGAACTACACGGCGGGCACGTGCGTGCGTATTCGGACGATGCCCAAACGGCCTTCGAGGTGAGCCTGCCGCTGGCGCGCGCTGCTTGACAGCGGCGCAGCTCAGGCGGATACGGTGACGGGCCGGCCGGCGATTGCCAGGTAGGTCCGGATATCCACCACATCCATCTGCGCGGGCATCAGGAAGTGCCGCGCATATTCCAGGTAGACGCCGCTCGTCAGGAACAGCTCGAACAGCGCGGGATCGACATGCCCGTCGCGCGCCATGGCCGCGAGGATGTCGAGGGATTCCGCCAGTGTCTTGGCTTTCTTGTAGGGGCGATCTGCAGCAGTCAGTGCCTCGAAGATGTCGGCAATGGCCATGACGCGCTCGGCAACGCTCAGGTTCTGCGCCATCACTCGGCGCGGGTAGCCGGAGCCGTTCATCTTTTCGTGGTGGTGGCCGGCGATGGCCGGGATGCGCTGGAGCCCGCGCGGTAGTGGCAGGCTTTCGAGCATGATGATGGTCTGCACGATATGTTCGTTGACCTTGAAGCGCTCTTCTGGATTGAGTGTGCCGCGGCGGATGCTCAGGTTGTAAAGTTCGCCGTGGTTGTAGGCATGCGCGGGGAGGGTCATGCGGAAGCCCCAGACATTACGGGGGTCATCCGCCTCCACCGGAGGCTTGCGATCGCCCCAGGCGTGAAGGTGCTCGGGACGATCTGCCAGCAAGGTTTCGGCGACCGGTAGCGGTGATGCGCTGACTTTGGCAAGCTGGCGTGCCTCGGCTTCGGAGATGCCGATGCGGTTATCGAAGTGCCGGGTCCACGGCTGGCGGCCGATTTCATTGAGCCGTGCGATGTCCGCATCGTCTACCGATTCAGTGCCGATGTTGGCGTGGGCAACAAAATGGAACATCTCCTGGAGTTCGGACTGCCGTGTAGTAAGGGTCTCCCGCAAGCGTGCCGGATCACTGCCTTCTGCGATTTGCTTCCAGTACGCGATTTCGGCGTCCCGCCACAGGACTTCGAAGCGCGTGCGGATTTCATGGATGCGGTTATAGAGTGTCTCCAGCTTGGTGGCTTTGTCGACCACGAAATCAGGACTGGTGATCTTGCCGCAATCGTGGAGCCAGGCGGCGATACGAAACTCGTCGCGCTCAGCTTCGGTCATGCTGAACTCCGCGAACGGTCCAGTCTTGGAATCGATTACGCGGTTCAGCAGCAGATGCGCCAGTTCGGGCACGCGCTCGCAATGGCCGGCGGTATAGGGGCTCTTGGCATCGATGGCGCCGGCGAGCAGCTTGATGATGGCGTCCAGCAGACGCTTCTGGTTTTCCAGCAACTGGCGGGTTTCGATCGCGACGGCCAGCGCGCCCGACAGGTCCGTCATGAAATTGCGAAATGCCGCCTCCGATTTAGCGGAATGCTTATGCTTGGCCGTGAGCCGAAGCACCAGGACGCCAAGCAGATGTTGCGTGCTGCCATTCAGGGGCAGAACGAGATAGTCAGGATGATTGCCTAGCGTGGCGAGCACGGTGCCGACCGCCTCATCTGCGTGAAGCCCTACGGAAGGCACTTCCTGGGGATAGCCGTCGGTTGCCGAAGTCGATGCCAACTGCAGCGAGGTACCGGTATCCGGAACCAGGTAGACCGCGCCGCTGGCGACGCCGGAGATGCTCACGAGGCGCTGTAGAACTTCGTTCAGGGTCGCATCGAGGCGTATTTCCTGATTGAATGTCAGTGTGATCGCTTCGAAGTCGCTAATTGTGCGCGACATGCGGCCCAGCATATCGCTCAGCGTCTGGACTTCACGCACGTGTGAGCGGACACCGATCGGCTGGCTGAAATCGAAGCCAGACAATTGCTGTACCTGTTGCGCGAGTTGATCGAGCGGCCGGCCCAACCGCCGGCCGAGTATCAGCCCGATCAGCAGCATCATGGGTGTGAGGATCGCGATCCACAGGATTTCGTTGATGAGTACCTTGCGGCCCTCGGCAAGCATCTCCGCAGCGGGCACGGTAATCAGCAGATTGATTTCCTGTTGGCCCAGCCGCGACAGCGGTACTTTCATGCCGTACCATTCGGCGCCCCCCGCGTGATAGTGGCTGGGCTGTGCTCCAATGCCTTGGGTCAGGATTGCTGCCAATGCCGATTCCCCTGTCTCGGCAAGCGATTTAAGGTGGATGGGGCCATCTGTACCTGGCACCGTATTGTCATGATGGTGGGCGATCACGAGTCCCTGTTCGTCGACTACCGCCAGTTGGGTGCCGGGCGTCATTTGCAGATCGTCCATGCGGGCGCTCAGATCGGCAACCGACACGTCCAGCCCGACTACGCCGTTGTTCTGCGCGCTGCGTTGGGCCAGCGTGACACCCGCTTCGCCCGTCGTGAAAAAAGTGTAGGGATCTGTCAGCACCATCTTCATGGTGTGCGTGTACCAGGCACGGGTACGGGGATCGAAGTCGTAGTCTGCCTTGAGATCTTCGCGCTGCAGACGGAGATCAGCGTCGTAGAAGCGCCAGTGCCCCTGATAGCCACCTGCGGCATCACGAGTGACGGTTTGAAGCAGGTATGCGCTGTCAGGCGGGGCATCCACGCGGGTTCGTGCCGGTGTGCTGTTCAAGCGGCGCACCAGCAAGAAATCGCCGTTATCGAAACCCGCATAGACGGCACTCCACATGGCATTGGTGTTGAGCACCTGTACCAGGACCGGCAATCTCGCCAGCCGCTCTGTCATGGATGTCGTATTGGCGACGGGGTCCAGCGCCAGAATGCGGATCGTCTGCTGAGCGGGATCCAGGATGCGTTCAGCACGTTCATTGACAATCACGCCGAGCTGCTCGGCATAGTCGCCGGCTGCTGACAGCACGATATTTTGCATGCCGGCATAACTGCGCCATGTCAGTGTGCCACCCAGAAGGAGGACTCCGCCGATGATGGCGCAGGCAATCAGGCTCTTGAGCGAGATGCTCCGCGATTTCCCGTTCATGCATGCCTCTCCGAGGACTTGTTGGCCGGCCACTGGCCTGCGCCTGATATATGGACAGGCGCATGCCGGTCTCATTATGTTTTGCATGATTATGCACGGCGGAAAGGAGATGATCCATCCATGCATTCATTTTTCTTGGCGCGGATGCAATACGGCTATAACTACGGTTTTACCGTTTAATTATCAGCGGCATTATTGCAACGATTATTAAGGAGAGGGGATAAAGCCTGGATCGTGGTTCTCCACGTAGATGCATTTCGTTGGAGGCCCTGGTGGATGGCGCTCTGGCGCTTGCATATGCGAGAAGACGGACTGCTGGCTGAATTGACAGGCGAACGAGTATCCGGCTCCGCTTGGTGCTATTTCGGGGCCAAGCGGGTATGACACCCATCGGGAGGAGGGTGTCGCAGGAGCAAAATGGGAAAATGCCCGCCGGGTATCCGGAAGTGCCGGACACCCGGCGCCATCAGACACGCGGCGGATCTGTTTCCCGCTCCGGATGCCGGTGCATCGCCAAGGCTGCAATGGTGGCCGCCATGGCTTTGGCATCCGCCTGCTTGGCGTGGATCACGCCCGCGTCAGGCAAGTCGAGCGGAATGCCGGCGATCTCCAGCAATCGACGACCGTTGCCGATGGCCATGATGGTCTTGCCATGCCGGTACTGGTCGCGGACGAATTCCAGCGCGCGGCCGTCTCCGCAGAGTAGCGTGATTGCCGCCTCGCCATCCGGAACGATCACGCCGTCGAACAGGCATGCAGGGTGATTTTCCAGCGAGGCGTCGGCATCCAGCTGCGTACCGTCGTTTGCTTCGACGAGGCCAACATGCTGGCCAATCATCCGTACCACAGCCTGCCGATCGATCAACGCCTGTGCGGACGTAAGCACAGCTGCGGCGTTGACCTGATCTGCCACGAGCACAGCAACCTGGCGTGTTGCGATGCCACCGTCGCCCGGACGTGCCAGCAGGGAGAGTGCCGGCGAGACTTCGACTTCTGGCGTCACTTCCACCGCCGTAGCGCGGGGCATGGGTTCCGGCAGCGGCATGCCGAGTCCTTCCGCCACCTCTGCCGCCAGCGGCTCTGACACGTTCCGCAGCATGGACACGACGCGTTCGCGCACGGCCGGTACCGTCACCTTGCTGAGTTCGAAACGGAACGCCTGCGCGATGTGGCGCTTCTCGTGCGGGGCCTGGCTGGCATAGAACAGGCTGGCCTGCGCGAAATGCTCGGCGAATTTTTCCGGCTTACCACGTAGCTCGTCGGCAGCAACCGGCTCGGGAAACGGTACAAATCCCGTAGCGCCTGCTTGAAACGGGCAACCGCCTCCCAGTGAATTGGGCTCGTAGGCTACCCGGCCGCGATGGATCGTCTGGCGGTGCATGCCGTCCCGCTGATTGTTGTGTACTGCCGCGAGCGGCGCATTGATGGGCAACTCGTGGAAATTGGGGCCCCCGAGGCGGGAGATCTGGGTGTCCACGTAAGAATGAATGCGCCCGGCCAGGAGCGGATCGTTGGTGAAGTCGATGCCGCGCACCACATGCGCCGTGCAGTACGCGACCTGCTCGGTTTCCGCGAAAAAATTGTCCGGATTGCGGTCGAGGACCATCCTGCCAATCGGTGTGATCGGTACAAGCTCCTCCGGGACGATCTTGGTGGCGTCGAGCACATCGAAGCTGAAGGCATCTGCCTGCTCTTCGGTGAAAATCTGTACGCCCAGTTCCCATTCGGGATAGTGGCCGGTTTCGATCGCTTCCCAGAGGTCGCGGCGATGATAGTCAGGGTCCGCGCCAGAGATTTTTACCGCTTCGTCCCACACCAGCGCATGCGTGCCCTGCACCGGAGTCCAATGGAACTTGACCAGCACCGATACACCTTTGGCGTTGACGAACCGGAAGGTATGTACACCGAAGCCTTGCATCATCCGGTAACTGCGCGGAATAGCACGGTCCGACATCAGCCAGAGCAGCATGTGCGTGGATTCCGGCATCAGTGAGACGAAATCCCAGAATGTGTCGTGTGCCGAGGCCGCCTGCGGCATACCATGATGGGGTTCGGGCTTGACGGCATGGACCAGGTCGGGAAACTTCTTGGCATCCTGGATGAAGAACACGGGCATATTGTTGCCGACCAGATCCCAGTTGCCTTCGTCCGTATAGAACTTCACGGCAAAGCCACGGACATCGCGCGCCGTATCCTTGGAGCCGCGTTCCCCGGCCACGGTGGAGAAGCGCACGAATACGGGTGTGCGCTTGCCCGCCTCAGCGAACAGCGAGGCGCAGGTCAGGTCGGTGAGCGGCTTGTAGCACTCGAAATAACCGTGTGCCGCGGAACCCCGTGCGTGCACGATGCGCTCCGGAATGCGCTCGTGATCGAAGTGGGTGATTTTCTCGCGGAGGATAAAGTCCTTGAGCAGGGCCGGACCGCGTAGGCCGGCCTTGAGCGAACTCTGGTTGTCTGCGAGTGGTACGCCCTGGTTGGTGGTCATCACCTGGCCGCCGCCATCGGCGCGCACCCGCGGCAGGTCGCCGCCTACCCGATTGACGCCCTCAGCAGCGGGGCCACCGGTCTTGTCCGATGCATTGGCTTCGGAAACGGTGCTGCCAGTCGCCTCGGGCGAGGGTGGGGCGGTATGCTGTCCGGTGACCGGCACTGCAGTGGCGGCACCATACTCGGCGGGCTTGTTGGCATTGAAGGGTAGTGCGGCAGCAGTTGCGCCGGTATCACGCGCCTTGCGTACTGCCGCCGGCAGTGGCTTGCCGGTCGGGGGAAGCGCAGGTCCGCTGTCGGTGCCGCCATGCCCGGTGGCGAGCGATGCTGCCGATGCGGCGGACTTCGGCGCTGCATTCTTTTCGCCGGCGCGGCCAGTTGGTTTGCGTGTTGCCATGGGGGGATCCTCGTAGAAGGGCGTCAGGCGCGCCGGCCGTTCAGCATCTGGTCGCGGGCCTGTTCGGCACGCGAGGCGCCGATTGCCGTCTCGACCTGTTTGACTTCTTCGGGTGGCGGCAGCACGGCCGGGAAGCCGAGCGACTCGATCCACAGTTCGCGGGTCCATCCCTTGGTGTGATACAGGTGATGGTCCTCGTCCTTCTCGACAGCTTCATGGGCCTGTTTCAGTGTCTTGGCGAGGTCGCCGCTGGCCTTCTCCGCGATCAGGCCGATCAGTTCCCAGTTGGCGTGGTCCTTGGTTTCGGCCAGCACGACGCATTCGCCGGCCACCAGTTGCGCCGCCGCAGGATCACCGGCCTGCTTGGCCATCTTCATCGCCTTGACCAGCGATTCGCCCTGGTGCCGGACGACCTGGCGCCCCGGGGTCATTTGTTGCGGATCGAGACCAAGCGTTTCGAAGACTGCCATCAGGACACTGTGGTGCGTCGTCGTCTGCTCCAGATATTCCTGCCATTCCTTGCGCAAGTCTTCGTTCAGTGCGCATCCGATAGCGGTCTCGTAGATCTGCATGCCGCCTGCCTCGGTTTCGAGAGCCTGGTAGAGCAGTTCATGGATCTGTGCGGTATTGCCTGATTTTCTGGACATTGGACACTCCCTTGACTGATGATGGATATGACGTGGCACCGGCGGGCGCGCCACGTCGCAGGCATGGCAGGCGGGCTGGACAGCCCATGACATGGCCTTTCCGATGAGTCTAGAAAGATTCGCCCGCAGGCTCCGTCAGGCAACGTCTGACAGTTGTGTGGGGATATTCCGCTAGCGGCTGGAATAGGGCGAGCTCCGCTTCTGTGAGAAAATGCGGCATGCGGCCAGATGGCCGCCATCCACTGCAGTTTCCGTTTTTTCATGACCTATACCGTCAAAGAGATTTTCTACACCTTGCAAGGCGAAGGGGCCAACGCCGGCCGGGCCGCCGTGTTCTGTCGTTTCGCCGGGTGTAACCTGTGGACCGGGCGCGAGCGCGACCGGGCGACGGCGGTCTGCCAGTTTTGCGATACCGATTTTGTCGGTACGGATGGCACGCTCGGCGGCAAGTACGCCTCGGCGGAAGCGCTGGCCGAGGTCGTGGCAGCGCAATGGCCCGCGCAGTCACCACGTCTGGCTGACAGTCGGCCGCTGGTGGTGTGCACCGGCGGGGAGCCGTTATTGCAGCTCGACGCGTCGCTGATCACCGCTTTGCATGTCCAGGGTTTCGAGATTGCCATCGAGACCAATGGCACGCTGCCCGTACCGGACGGTATCGACTGGATTTGCGTCAGTCCAAAAATGGGTGCTGAACTCGTGGTGACACGCGGGGATGAACTGAAGGTCGTGATTCCCCAGCCCGGTCAGGACTTTGCCGCCTACGAGGCGCTCGACTTCCGCCATCTTCTGGTTCAACCCATGGACGGGCCGCTGCAGCGCGAAAACACTGCGGCCGCCGTACAGTTCTGCCAAGACCATCCGCGCTGGCGCCTGAGCCTGCAAACCCACAAGCTGCTAGGCATCCGCTGAGATGCCGGCTTGTACTGAATAGTGCTGTCATGAACAAACAGGTTTCCATTACCCGTCGCCTCGAATTCGATGCGGGGCACCGCATACCGAGCCACGGCGGCCAGTGCCGCAACTTGCACGGCCATCGCTATCAGCTTGAATTGACGCTGTCGGGCGAGGTGCTGCACAGCGAAGGTGCGTCGGACGACGGCATGATTCTGGATTTTGGCGACGTCAAAACGCTCGCCCAGCAGCACCTGGTATCCAAGTGGGATCACGCTTTCCTGATCTATCGCGGCGATACGACATTGCTGAATTTCCTGAACAGCATGGAGAACCACAAAACTGTCGTGCTGGACGATATACCGACCGTGGAAAATCTCGCGCAGGCTGCATTTTCCACGCTCGCGCCGGTGTTCCGCGACTGCTTTGGCCACCAGCTCTACCTGTCACGTCTGGTGTTGTATGAAACGCCAAACTGCTGGGCCGAGGTTACCATGCAAGCGCCGCGCACGGTGCAGGACTGATGACGGCACTGTCTGATACCGTCGCAGCGCAGGATGCGCAGTTCATGGCCGCTGCGCTTGAGCAGGCACGGCTGGCGCAGGTGGCAGGCGAGGTCCCGGTCGGCGCGGTGGTTGTCCATCAGGGTACGATCATCGCCAGCGGGCACAACCGTCCAATCGGCGCACACGACCCGTCGGCCCATGCCGAGATGCAAGCGCTGCGGGCCGCTGCACTGTATCTGGGCAACTACCGGTTGCCCGAGTGCGACGTGTATGTCACGCTGGAGCCTTGTGTCATGTGTGCCGGCGCCATGCTGCATGCCCGCGTGCGGCGCGTGGTGTACGGGGCGCCTGACCCCAAGACCGGGGCTTGCGGGAGCGTGCTCGATCTGTTTGCAGAAGCCCGCCTGAACCACCATACGACCGTTACCGCAGGGTGCGAGGCCGAAGCGTGTGGCCAGATTCTCAAGGATTTTTTTGCCGAGCGGCGTGCGCAGCGTAAAGCGCTCCGCGATATCCAAGACTAGATCCGCATGGAGCAAGGCGGCATGAAACGCGCATACGAGGAACAGCAACTGGCCGGGCACCTGCCTGCTGAGCCACAGCTGCATTACCGAGTCAACCGCTTGCCGGGGATTCCCCCATGCTGATCCGCCTTCATGCCCCTTCCGGTTACCCGCACCCCGTTGAACGCGCCGAGCGTGGTATTGCCGTGCTACGCGAGCTCGGCTACAGGGTGGAAGGGGAGGAGGCCATCGCACGCTGTCACCAGCGGTTTGCCGGTACCGACGAGGAGCGCTTGGCGGACCTGCACAGCATCGGCGCTGGCGACACCCCCGGCATTGCCCTGATGGTGCGTGGCGGCTATGGCCTGAGCCGGCTGCTGGAGCGCATCGACTATGCGCATATCGCGCGGCAGGTGGCGCACAGCGGCACGCTGATGGTCGGGCACAGCGACTTCACCGCCTTCCAGCTGGCCTATCTGGCACAGACTGGCGGTGTCAGCTTTGCCGGGCCGATGCTGTCGGCCGATTTTGGCGCCGAGCCTGTCGATCCATTCATGGCCGCGCATTTCCGCGCTGTGACCACCACTCCCACCGTGACCGAGACCATTGCCGAGCCACAGCCGTACGACATGCCGCTGGAAGGGACGCTGTGGGGCGGCAATCTCGCCATGCTGTGCAGCCTGGTGGGCACGCCCTGGATGCCACGCATCCGGGACGGCATCCTGTTCGTGGAGGACGTCAACGAGCATCCATACCGTGTCGAGCGCATGCTGCTGCAGTTGTGGCACTCCGGCGTGCTATCTGGGCAGCGCGCGGTACTGCTGGGCGATTTTTCGTCGTACCGCACCACGGATTACGACAACGGCTATGACTTCGGGGAGATGGTGGCGTGGCTGCGTGCCACCTTGCCGATTCCCATTTATACGGGCCTGCCGTTCGGTCACTGCGCCCGCAAGATGACGCTGCCTGTTGGTGGCCGAGCCGTCGTGGCGCCCCACCCCCTGGGTTATACGCTCACGCTTTCCGCCTATCCCGTGCTGCCGGCCTAGGCTGGTACAGGGCGCAGGCCGCAGCCTCGCTGCGATCATGCCCGGGTGGTACAATACAAGGTTTGGCCCGCGCAGGATTGGCGCGCCCCGGCGGAATGTATCGTGTGCTGGGAGGGCCTGCTTTCTTATTGCCTTGCCCCGCACGCATCCATCGCCGGGCGACGCACGCTAAATTCAGGATCTACCCGTGCTTTCGACTGCCAATATCACCATGCAATTCGGGCCCAAGCCCTTGTTCGAGAACATCTCGGTCAAGTTCGGCGAGGGCAACCGTTACGGCCTGATCGGGGCCAACGGCTGTGGTAAATCGACCTTCATGAAGATTCTCGGTGGTGATCTCGAGCCGAGCGCCGGCAACGTCATGATCGAGCCGGGCGTGCGCCTGGGCAAGCTGCGCCAGGACCAGTTTGCCTATGAAGACATGCGCGTGCTGGACGTGGTTATGATGGGCCATACCGAGATGTGGGCCGCCGCAAGCGAGCGCGACGCCATCTACGCCAATCCGGACGCCACGGACGAAGATTACATGCGTGCTGCCGAGCTCGAGGCCAAGTACGCCGAGTACGATGGCTATACCGCCGAAGCGCGCGCCGGCGAGCTGCTGCTGGGCGTGGGGATTCCGACCGCCCAGCATGACGGACTGATGAGCAATGTCGCCCCGGGCTGGAAGCTGCGCGTGCTGCTGGCTCAGGCGCTGTTCTCCGATCCGGATGTGCTGCTGCTTGACGAGCCGACCAACAACCTGGATATCAACACTATCCGCTGGCTGGAAGGCGTGCTGAACCAGCGTAACTGCACGATGATCATCATCTCGCACGATCGCCACTTCCTGAACATGGTCTGCACCCACATGGCGGACATGGACTACGGCACGCTAAAGGTCTATCCGGGCAACTATGACGACTACATGGAAGCCTCCATGCAGGCGCGCGCCCGCGTGCTGGCCGCCAACGCCAAGGCCAAGGAGCGCATCGCCGAGCTGCAGGACTTCGTACGCCGCTTCTCGGCCAACAAATCCAAGGCCCGCCAGGCGACCAGCCGTGCCAAGCAGATCGAGAAGATCCAGGTCGACGATATCAAGCCATCATCGCGCCAGAACCCGTTCATCCGCTACGAGTTCGAGAAGAAGCTGCACAACCTGGCGGTGGAAGCGACCGGCCTCTCGAAAGCATACGACCGCCCGATCATCAACAATCTGGACTTCTCCGTGCGCGCGGGCGAGAAAATCGCCATCATCGGCGAGAACGGCGCGGGCAAGACCACCCTGCTGCGGACGTTGTTGCATGGCGCGGTCCCTAATGCACTTGTGCCTGACCATGGCGAGGTGCGCTGGGCCGAGAATGCCTCCGTCGGCTACATGCCGCAGGACACGATGGAAGAGTTTCCCGACGATGAGATCGTGTTCGATTGGATGACCCGCTGGGCCCAGCCAGGTGACGACGAGCAGGTGATTCGCGGCACGCTCGGCCGGTTGCTGTTCAATGCAGACGACATCCGCAAGTCGGTGCAGGTGCTGTCGGGCGGTGAGAAGGGTCGCATGATCTGGGGCAAGCTGATGCTCGGCAAGCACAACGTGCTGGCGCTGGACGAGCCGACCAACCACATGGATATGGAATCCATCGAATCGCTGCAGATCGCGCTGGAGAAGTTCACGGGCACGCTGATCTTCGTATCGCACGACCGCGAGATCGTCAGCGCGCTGGCCACCCGTATCGTGGAGGTCCGTAGCGATGGTACCGTCACTGATTACCTCGGCACGTACGACGAGTACCTCGAGAGCCAGGGTATCGCTGGCTAACCAGCTGCCCAGCCTCGCATCACGTCGCCCACATGCCGCTGCCGGTCAGCCTGCCGATCGGTGGTGGCAATGGCGCCGCAGCGCGGATCCGATTTACTTCGGGCGATCCAGGTATGCCGGCTGAAAACGCTGCGCCGTACCTTCCTGTGTGATGCGCTCCCAGATGGCGCGCTTCTCTGCTTCATCGAAAAATACCCAGTTCGCCACTTCCATAGCCGTACGCCCGCATCCCTGACAGACTTCGTCGAACAGGGTGGAGCAGATGCCAATGCATGGGCTGTCGGGACGGTCGTGAAGCTGGTCAGACATACTGGGCGGATACATGGAGCAGGGTGAAGAGAGCTGGCAGCGTACCACGACAAGAAGCGGCGGGGGTGATGGCCGTGTGCCCATGAGGGGCAGGTGCCGGGGCATGTCAATAGTGCGCTGACAGGGATAACAGGGCTAAGACGACCCGATCATCACGGCTCGCGCAAAAAACGTCGGCAACAAGCCACATTCTTCCGTGCACGCGGCTGAAAATGGGTTGATAGGCCAATGTTTTCGTGACGCTGTGCGGTAGAATGCGCTTGAATTGCCCAACACCACATGAGTGCCATATCGCACATGATTTCTCGCTTGGCCGGGCGGGTCTGGCTATTACTTCCATTGTTGCTCGTGGCCCTGCTGGGTCCGATCACTCCTTCACGCGCCGCACCGGGAGATAAGCTGGATGCCTCGCAGGATATGGCAGTCAGCCAAATCCTGATGGGCATTCTCAGCTATGCGCGTTGGCCTGCAGATACCTTGGAGCCAGATACTTTTCGGCTGTGCGTGGTCGGCACGCCAGCGCATGCCGAATACCTCGGCTCCCACAGTACAGCCGTCCACGGACGGCGCATTGTCGTACACCGTAAGACAGCCGGCGAGCTTCCCAGCACCTGTAACGCCGTGTATAACGGCACGCTCGATGGAGCAGAGCGCGAAGCGCTGGTGCGCAATGTCGTCGGCAAGCCGCTGCTTGTCGTCAGCGAGCAAACCGAGAACTGTAGCGTCGCTACGATGTTCTGTCTCACGGCCACCGACAAACGCGTAACCTTTGAAATCAATCTGGACGCTATAGCCCGTAGCGGTATCCGCGTCCATCCAAGCGTGCTCAAGCTTGCCCGCACACAGGGGCGACCATGAGCGCGATATCCCGCTCCGACACGGAGCCACTGTCAGGCACATCAACCGGGCTGCGGCAAATGCTGTACCGCGGCAATCTCTGGGTGGCTACCCTGGCGGTCTGCCTGATCGGCCTGCTGATCATTCCGCTTGGCGTACTGAACCTGCGCGCGTACGCGAGCAACAACCTCAACTTGATTGCACGCTCCATGGCTTATACCGTGGAGGCGGCCGTGGTGTTCTCGGATGCCCAGGCAGCAGAAGAGGTGCTGCAGCATATCGGCATGACAGAGGATGTCACGCGGGCCACCGTGTTCGACAACCATGGTCAGCAGTTTGCGCACTGGCAGAGACCTTCGCACGGTCTGCTGGATGAGGTAGAGCACATCGTGCCGAACTGGGTGCTCGTGCCTCCGGTTCGCCAGCCGCTGATGTATCAGGACCGGACTATTGGAGAAATTCACGTACAGGGACTGAACCAGACGCTGCTGCAATTCCTCGTGGTCGGTATCCTCGGTATCATCGGCTGCCTCGCGCTGACCATCACGGTTGCCGGCATCTTATCGCGGCGGCTGGTCAGCCGCATCGTGCTGCCACTTGATCGGTTTGCCGAGGTTGCACATGCAGTGCGCACCGACCGGGTCTTCAGCCGGCGTGTGCCCGACTCGCAGATTCATGAACTGCACGCCTTGGGCAGCGACTTCAATGCCTTGCTGGATGAACTGGAAACCTGGCATACGCGCAACGAAAACGAAAAGGCTTCGCTTGCCCACCAGGCGTTCCATGACAGCCTCACTGGTTTGCAGAACCGCGCGGTCTTCACGGATCGGCTGAGCCAAGCGATGGCGCAGGCGCGTGACACCGGTGGCGAAGTGGCAGTGCTGTTCATCGATGGCGACCAGTTCAAGTCGATCAACGACGAGCGTGGCCACGCAGCAGGCGATGCCGTACTGATCGCCATTGCCGAACGCATCCGCGCCCATGTGCGCAAGGGTGACGTGGTCGTACGGCTGGGCGGTGACGAATTTGCCGTGATGCTGACACAACTGGCCGATAGCACACGGGCGCTGCAGCTTGCCGATGCGATCCTGCACAGTATGCAGACACCCATTCGTTTGCCGGATGGTGGAGAAGTCACGACCTCGCTTAGCATTGGCATCGCGGTTTATCCCGGTCACGGCCAGACCTCGCAGGATCTGCTGCGTGCCGCTGATGCGGCAATGTATCATGCCAAGCGGCAGGGTCGCGGCACCCGCAGGCTGGCACTGGCCGAAGCGGATGTTCAGCATCAGGGACGCGCCGCCACCAACTAAGGATTTTTGTATGATGTCTGCTCATCGATTCCATATGCTGCGCGTAATGCGTCTACTGACAGCACTCTTCCTGAGTGTGGCAATCCTGGGTGCCTGTGCATCCGCACCGCGCAAGGGTGGTCTCACTGAAGCGCAGGTGGCTGTCCTCAAGGAGCAGGGTTTTAAATTGACGGACGAAGGTTGGGCCTTCGGCTTGTCGAGCAAGATTCTGTTCGGTAACGACGAAGACAAGATCTCCGACGAAAGTCGTCCGACCATTTCTCGTATCACGCGGGCCTTGCTCGACGCCGGGATCGATAGCGTCCGGCTGGAAGGTCATACCGACGCGCAGGGCTCGGCGGACTACAACCAGCGTCTGTCCGTGCGGCGGGCCGAAGCAGTTGCGCAGGTATTCATCGAGGCCGGTATGCCACGTGCCAATATCCGTGCGGCTGGCATGGGCATGTCCAAGCCGGTGGCCGATAACCAGACTGCCGTCGGGCGTCTGGAAAATCGCCGTGTGACGATCATCGTGCCGGTGGAATAACCCGAACCGGCTGATCCGCCGGTCTCTGGGGATCGCTCCCACACCGGCCATTCCAGATTCCACGGAGAATCACGGCTGCCGTACCGATGTCGGGGTACCGCAGTGCAAGTGGCAACGCTGAACCAGGGGCTCTCCGCAGAACGATCGCAGAGCGCGCCCGTCAGGCAGGCCGCAACACCGTTGCCTGCATTTCCGTCCGGCCGCCGCCGGCACGCTTGGCGCGATAGAGCGCTTGGTCGGCTGCATCGAACAACGCATCGGAATCCGGATTGTCTCCAGCGATCATAGCAATGCCGATCGATAGTCCGATCCTGATATCGTCGGGTACACCCGGCAATGTCACTGGAGCGGTCACGTTCCGGATCACGCGGTCTGCCAGAGCACGCGCCGAAGTCTGGTCCATCTCGCGCGCCAGCACAACGAACTCGTCACCGCCGATCCGAGCCGCCAGGTCCTCCGGGCGCAAGCTGTCCTGAATACGATGGGCGATGATGGTCAACAGACGATCCCCCGCGGTGTGGCCATGCGCATCATTGATGGTCTTGAAGCCATCAAGGTCCATGTAGAGGAGGGCGGCGCCATGCGTCTGTCCTCCACTTGCCTTGCAGAGCACGTCGACGGCATCAAGAATGCCTGTCCGGTTGGCCAGCCCGGTCAAAGGATCCTGCTTGGCGCGTAATTCGTTGGTGCGCTCAGCGAGCATCGTGGAGACCAGGATCTTGTTAAGCTTGACGGCTGCTAGCCCCATTGCTACGAAATAGAAGGGCACCTGGATAAAAGCAATCAGCGTCGATGGCTCCGGGGAGAACAGCGCGCCCAGGCACATCGGGCCAAGCGTCAGCAGGATCATCGCGCAAACCAGCCGGGGCGCGCCGTAGTTGCGGAAGCAGATACCACCCGCCATGGCACCGCACGACACACCGGCCAGCGTCGCCGGCAGCCAGTCGCCATGCATGAAGGTAATGAACACCCCGTATCCGACACTCCCTGCCCAAGCGAGTGCAAGGACAATATACAGATCGGTGAGCGTCCTGCGCCCGGTGCGCGCTGCCCTGAGCGAAGCCCACAGAACATAGGCGCGCAGCAGGGCGAGTGCCGACTCGAAGATCAACCAATAGGTATAAACCGGCTCCGGTTTCAGCCAGGCGATGATCCCGGCGATCATAATGGTATTAACCACGCCGCCGAGGAAAATCGGAATGGTGCCAAACAGGCTAGCCAGCAGCGCCCCCCGGATTTCCTGCGGAACGTCTTCCCCGACAGCGGTCAGCCAGCGCGTCAAGCGCCAGGTGGGCGGAGTAAAAGTTGGCGCAGGGCGAGGCATGAATAACAGGTACCCGTTGATCTACGTGTATTGGTTTTGCAGATGAGCAAAACAATTATGAAGTTGTATTCCTACACGCCGCAGGCTCCGATATGTTTCTCGCTGCAACTTGCTTTCCACCCATGTATCGACTTGATCAAGCGCAAGCAGGCCTGACCGGATGCAGAATCGTCGTATGGATGCAGCAAGAACTCGTGTGACGAGGAGAATAACAAATTGCGCTATGCCACGGGGTGATCAGCTCAACTTTTTGTCAAAGAGTGAATTCGTCCACGAGATATCCGCATGTCATGGCAAGAACGACATGGCTTGAAAACCATCGACGAATCGCAATGGCGTGGATTGATTTATACCAATATATGGGATTTATCTTTGAAGGTTAGATTCACTGCCGTGCTATATGGATTGAATGTAAATGCGCATTATCACCACTGCGCATTGCTCGGTTGGCTTGTACACCGCCGAACGAGAGAACAAAGGTGTGGCGGGTGACTTTGGAAAGCCAGCACGTGATCGTAGAGAGCTGGCTATGCCGTAGGTATGCTTGGCTATCGCATACAAGAGCGATTGATCCTGATCTTTAATTTAACATAACATACATTATGCGAAATATAGGAAAAGCCCCGGGGATCCTCACGCCATCCGTTTCCGGACACCTGTGCCATACGCGTCCTCACTTTTTCGTCCCGGACGTGTTCAGATGCACCGCCGCCTGAATCAGCGCTTTCAGCGCCGTTTCGTTGATGTTGTCATGTTCATGGAAGTCAATCGCGCGCCGCGTATTGCCTTCCAGGCTCGCATTGAACAGTTTTGACAGATCCGGTAACGCCGCACCTTTCGCAAAGGTCATCTTCACGACGTGCTTGTACGTTTCGCCGGTACAGATCAACCCACTGTGGGACCACACCGGAACGCCTCGCCATTTCCATTCTTCGACGACGTCCGGGTCGGCTTCCTTGATTAGCGCACGGAGGCGACTGAGCATCTCGCCACGCCAGTCTGCCAGCGCCTGGATTTTCATGTCGATCAGATGGGAGGCTGAGAGGTTCTCGGATAGCTCGCTCGTTTTCATGCGTGTTTCTCCAATGGCGGAATCACTGATCTCAAAGCAACGTACACGCCGACTCCCCAGCATGCCGATGTTTGTAAGACCGTAGACAAACCGTCAATGCCTGCGAATCAGCGGTAAAAAAGACCCCTGTTTGCGCCTGTATCGTCCCTTTTGCCAATTCCCGCTTGAGAATGGCCATCGTAAATACAGGATCAACGTTGTACGTTCTGATAGTGTGATACAAATCGTTGCATAGCACGCGTATGTCAAACCAGTTCCCTGGATTGCCGGAATACAGAGTTTCAAACGCCACCTTCTCGCGCAACCACTCTTTTTCCTCATTGCGCTCCTTCCGGGGAACGCGTGCCAGAAAAGCTCTGGTCAAATCGTTGCTGATCTTATGGACCTGCCTTTCGCTGAGTGTCTCAGCGTCGATGGCAAGCCTCTCCAGACCATCCAGATAAGTTTTCTCGTGCGCTCGCAAAGCCGGCTGGCGGTGTGCTGAGCCGAGATCGCGCAGCGCCTGGATATATTCTGGAGACAGAACGACAGCGGCACTCAGCCCCTTGATCACCAGGTCTCTCAATACCAGGGATTGCTCAAAACCAATTGATTGCTTGTATGCCGGCCGGATCATCTCCGTGGGGTTGCCGTTTTCATCGGGCCGGACGGCATATTCCATCTCCCTGTTTTGAATCATATGCAGCGTGACACACCGCAGGAACACGCTACGCTGGTCCGAGTCCGATTGGCGTATGGACTTTACCAGATGGTCGTAGGAGGACCATCCGACGTTACCATGGCGCGACGAGAGAACCGCAAGATCCTGCGCACAGGTGCGAACGTACACTGTGGCTTGCTGGATGACATCCGGCGAAGAGCCATTCTGATACATGAGCGCAAACGAGTTCCGGACCAGTTTGCGACGCGTCTCTTCCGACAAGGAGGCGTCCGTATCCGCCATATGAAACCACTCATGCCATTGCTGAATATCCGCGTGCCTGGAGGGCGCATTCATGGTCATGTATTCAACCACGCAAGACCGAATGAACCTGTTCAGCCGGTAAAGATCGTCCAACCAATACAGGCAAAACGGTGCTGGATTGCGCTCCTCATCGTAGATCGCCTTTTGAGTCACCGACACCGGTGGGCGTGATTGCGCAACGGATCGTGCCCATTGGAGAGGAGATTGCGTGGTCTCCTCTCTGCCAGCAGGCGACGGCGCTTGGAGTAGCTGAGACTCCAGTGTTTGCGGTAAATCCAGATTCAGATCGCGTGCCTTGCCCTCCGCCGTGCCTGCTGTCGAAGGCTGGCCGGGTAACTCCTCGGCTGGTTGCTCCGCCACGGATACATGAACATGATCTCGCCTCGAGCGGCTGGCTGGACGTGCGCTGGATATAGCGTCGGCAACATCGCTCCCCGGCCCCGCATCTGGCACTTGCAGTTGGGTACGAGGGAGTACCTGAACGTTCGTTTTTGACGATAGCGCCACCTCTCGTTTGCTACGTCCGCGGGAAGGCGCTTCGCCCTGATGTCCATCTAGACCGGAGTGCTTTCTTGTTGCCGTTGAGGCGCGGCCAGCCTGAGTGCAATTCATGATGGAGGTTCTCCGGGTGTGATGTGATGTCAGGCCAGGTTGGCGAAACAACGCATGACAGCGTGAAAACCATGCTACTCAGAGCAATCGGTGTTTCTACGGTTGGTAACAATCTTTCAAGATTCTCGATTCGCATAAGCAGTCAAAACCCACACGCGGTTTCTCTCCGCCAATCACTCGCCCGCTCTCCATAGCCGTCCTTTCACCAGAACATGGCGAAATTCAGGATCTTCAGGAATTGCGCTGCCAAAAAAACATGCAGAAAGCCGTTGGCATTCACACCATTTACGCGCCCCCCAAAACACTCAAAAAATTCTCGCTCATACTAGCGAAAACTCAACTGCGAACAATGATAGAAAATGCGCAGTGACACTCTCCTCGAACTTGCTTTTTCTAGCGAGTTCAGCAAGATAGACCATATAGAAAAAACAACAAGGAGCGCTCGCCTAGCGCCCGTGCCCGCGCGGTACAGGCATTTCGATTCTCCCTGCTATCCACACCTTTTGTCATTGGTGAGCCTCTAGGTGAATCGACATATTTCTCTGATTTTTTTCATCCCACAGATTGTTCACCACTTGTCCGAGGGAGCATGACGAACATTACGAGAGGCTCGAGCGCCATCCATCTCACTGGGGGAATTGAGACTGTTCATGAGCAAGCCAGCACTGGAAATGAACCGGCCAAGCTCTCATTTCTAGCCCGTACTCGCAGAGGCTTTAGCGAACATTTTCGCTACGTGTTCAGCAGTAAGGCCGAGCAGACGCTTCAATGGGGTACAGGTGCAAGCAGCACCGCAAACGCAGATAGCAATGGTGCAAACGGCGACACGACCAGTGCCAATGTCAACCAGGCTTACACGTGGACTGGCGGTCCAAACAAATACGCGGACAAGAATAAAGCCACTGGCAACTCTCCCCATGGTCAAAAGCGCGCGGAGTCCGGTAAAGGAATGAACAGACTGGTCGGCGATGTTCTTGATCAGCCTTCCGTCAAGACCCGCCTGGCCACCAGATTAAAAAAGCTTTCACGTTCCGCCGTCAAGTCCATTGCTCGAAATTTCCCGAGACGTGGAAGAGCGGGTGCGGTACCGAATTTTGCGCCCGGAACCACAAGCACGAATGCAGGTCACCCGGAATCCTCGGACCGCGCAAATGATAAGCATCCCAGCTCAGCCGAATTCCTGCCCACACGCGATGCCAAGGATTTTGCTGCGCGACTCCGTGAGCTGTTTCCAGGTCTCAAATTCGAACCCACTAACTGGACTTCTACTGGCGCCGATAAAACCCGCCTTCCAGAAAAAATCGATCCTCACAACGCCTCGATTGATGGGCCGTTCCGCCCCGGATCGCTTCAAATGCAGCATGAGCGCGATCTTGCCGAGCTATCTACACGGCTCGACAAGTTCAAAGGCCTCATGCCGGGTTGCGGGTATCTGTATGCACTGAAAATCAGCGAAGCGCTTGCCGAAGGCTGTCATGGCGATGCCCGGCTGGCCATCCACGTACTCGATGAAATGGAGCGCATTCGCGTCTCCAGCCGGGCCGATAGCGCTACTCAGCATGATCCACTCAAAGCTGCGCTCGGGTGCATGTCGCGACTGGGCCCGTGGCTTGAACATACTAAGCCGAAACTTTTCGTCTCGCACGAAACCAAAGACGAAAGCGGCTACTGCCAACCCAAAAAAATATTCAGGAGTGTGGAATGCGATCAGGCATTCAGCCGCACCGCTGCCCTGCTCTCCGACACGCACCACACGCATCACGGCTTTGATGCATTTTGTCTGGCAACCGGCATGATGTCTCCGCATGCCTTGCGTGCATCAAGAAAGAAAGAAGATGCCTGCGGCAGCGCCGGCCCGCACCAGCTTGATCTGACCCAACCCGATATCGGCAAGCGTTTAGTTCTGACCTGTTTGCAAGCGCTCCAGCAGGATGACGGTAAAGCCTCTGGCAACCAACTGGCAACACGCGTGATCGGCCATACGCGCAAGATCGCAGAGATGCTCAAGAACAAGCAACTCATGAAGAACTTGCCTAAGACACCGGAGCATGCTGCCTTCCTGGCACCAAACTTCAAGGACATCAACGATCCATCGCGTATCGAACAGTTGCGCCAAAGACAAAAGCTGGAGAAAGAAGCACTCAAGCAACGCATCGATATGTTGATCTACGGAAATGAAAAAATCGGCCTGACGGGGATTGGAGAATCCGCCTTTGTTGACTTGCAATGCTGGTTTAACGACATGCACACCGAAGAAGAAGTCGATCGACTCGGACGCATGCTCAAGGAATTTGCAGTGGATTACCAGGTATGCGAAGCGCTGGCAGAGCGGCCTATCCTCGCGAAATTCGGCCCGCTGCAGCAACTGGTCGAAGGTTCCTCACCCCTGTACGCACGGTACAAAGTCGGCGGAGGTGCCGTCAGCAAGCGCCACCCCGACGAAGACCACAAGGAAGCCGTCGATACCGTCAAGCAGATACTGGACGAAATGCTTGGTGATATCACGCGTGCCACCGAGTATGCGAATGCCAACAATGCCGTGGCCGCAGCGCGAAACGAAGTTGCATATACAGAGCTACAAGACCCGGGCAAGACGGATCGACGTCTGCTCGCGCTTCAGGTTGGTCATATGTTGCTGGCTGCGGGATGTGAACTGGACTCCAAGGCGCCCGAACAGAAGAAAAGAGACGAAATCACCAAGGCAATTGCCAAACTCACCAATCACCTCGGTGGAGCGGCCGAGGAAGCAGTCCAGGAAGCGATTTCTGCCTACTGCGCAATCTTCGCTCCCGAACTGGAGGGCAATCAACAGCCAGCTACCTTCGTCGACCTGTTTCTCCAGCAGAACCTGTGCAATACCAAACTCAGCCACACCCGCCGGGAACAGCTCGTCCAGCAACTCGCCACACTGATCGACTATCCAGGCGTCTCCCCAAACACCCTCGCCGGCCTTTGCGGCAAGATGGAAAAACTCGCCATCCTCAATGATGGCAACCTCGCGCGCGGCCCCGCCACAATGGAGAATGTCTGCAAGCACAGACAGTTCAGGCATCTATTCGCACAGGACAATACAGAAACCAACACTCATGGCATCAGTGGCACGATAACCGCCGGCGCAGACATTCCCCTCACCCCTGATGGCCAACTAAAACTCTCACCCTCGATCCAGATCAGCCGTGGTGGCAACAAGACAATGTTGACTGCCAATGAGAACAACGTCACTCAGATGGTGATTGGCAAGGAAGCCAGCCTGAGCGGTAAATTAACCGTCGGGCTGGGCTATACCGAAAAATTCGGCATCGGCGCAGCTGACTGCGAGGCGACTGCCGGAGGTGAGGCCAGTGCGGCAGCGGAGCGCTCCATGCTCGTGGGCGGCCAGATCAGCATCAAGCGGCATGCATTGAACTTCGTCGAGGAAGGTAACATCCTTGAAACCGAACTGGCCCGCACCAACTATGAGGGCGTTGGAGAGTTCGGCGAATTCCGTGTGATCGGCACAAGAATCGAAAAACTCCACAAGAGGATGGCATGCAACCCTGACAACCTTCCCCAGGAGCAGCTCCCTCTGCTCTATCCGGAGCACCTTCGCCCTCACGTCAAACTGTCAAAAGAAGATCAGGAGGTCCGGCCATTCAGCGGCAAAGCATATACGGACGAGGAACGTAAGGCGTTGCGCGACCCTATGCGTCAGAGCAAGCTTGCCGACATGTCAGGCGATAAATATTTCCGGCAGTTCTTCATTGAATTCCGCCATGACGCCCACCTTATCGCTGTCAGTGAGTGCCACCGTGAGATCGTAAGCTTAAAGGCTACCGGTAGCGTCGGTGCCAAAAGCAAGGCCAGTGTCGCCGGTGTGGGAAAGGCGGAGGCAAAGGCTGATCTGATCAGCCATACCTACGCCCAAGAAGTCAACAATCGTCGCGATGTGAAAGGCTCGCTGCTGTTCCAGTACATCATGCTGAACACCACGCGCGCGACGACCATGGGTGCCAGTGCAGAGTTGACGACCGGTAAAGGTGTAGTCAGCGATGACGAAAGCATGGCTGGCCGTCTCGCCTACAAGCGGCGCCTTGGCTGGACACTGGAGCGTAGCCTCATCAAGTGGATCTCAAAAGAAGGCGAGACCGACGACTTTTACAGCTACGAAGGAAGGAACTACAGCAGTTATGCCGCACTGAAGCAAGATGTCATGAAAGACCGCCAAGGCTGGGGAGTTCTGCTGCGTGAAGCCCCGCTGCCACGGCCACAAAACGTCACCGATGACGAATACGCAGAGCTGCAGAAACTGGCAGACCAAAGAAACCTCGATGCCAAGCTCGCCTCTCTTGAGGCGATCGAAGGGCACCAGAACATGCAGTACCTCATCCGCTTCCGCATGCGCAAAAGCACCGCGGTCAAGCTCGACCAGCTCCGCTGCGAAATCCACCATACCGAAGCCACCCTGTGCGAAACAGTCGACCGACTCTCGCGTCTCAAGCCAGACTCGCCGCTACGGAACGAACTCAAAGCCAAGCTTTCCAGACTCGAACACACACTCGACAAGCTCTATACAGAAAAAAATGACCTGCTCACCAACCCTCAAAGCTGGTCACCTTTTGGCCTCGGTGC
>DATLHT010000291.1:0-2444 GCA_035539795.1 Burkholderiaceae bacterium | reverse complement strand
GGCCTGGAGGATGCGGCGGGGTATGGAAACGATAGGTGAGGCTGTGGGCGAAGCAGGCCATGCGATGCTCCTCGGTCAACAGGTAGTCGTGCCGGTCACGATGCCACCCTGGCACCGCAGGGTCCGCACCAGGGCTGGTACGCTATCAGTGTAGTCTCTGCTGTCCTTCATCTGCGAGTGGCGACAATCGCCAGGGCTGACGCGTGGTCTGTGCAGCGTGTATGCTTGGTGCTTGCCGGCTACGGACCGGCAGCCTGACTACACAGACAACAACGACGGGACGCCGCGCCCGCCTTTCGACTCGAGGAGACACAATGAAGCTGTTCTACGCCCCCACGTCGCCGTTCGTTCGCAAAGTCATGATCACTGCCCATGAACTGGGCCTCGTCGATCGCCTCGAACTGGTCCCTTCGGCTGTCAGCCCGATCAACCGCAACGTGGATGTGGTCGCGCAGAACCCGCTTGGCAAGATTCCCGCACTGGTGACGGATGAGGGCGTGGCGCTCTATGACTCGCGTGTCATCTGTCAGTACCTGAACAGTCTGGCGTCCGGTCCGGTGATTCCCCCTGAAGGTGCAGCGCGCTGGGCGGCGTTGCGCGACGAGGCGCTCGGCGACGGCCTGATGGATGCCGCCGTGCTGATTCGTTATGAGACTTTCGTACGCCCCGAGGCGCTGCGCTGGCAGGAATGGATCGATGGCAAGTTCGAGGCGGCGCGTTGCGCTGTGCGCGCTATCGAAGCGCAGGCACAGGGTCTGGAAGGACGCAATGACATCGGCGTGATTTCCATTGCGTGTGCACTGGGTTATCTCGATTTCCGCAATCCTGAGTTCGACTGGGCAACGCTCGCGCCGCGTACCGCAAAATGGTTCGCGGCTTACAAGACCCGCCCGGCCTTCCAGGCCACCATGCCGAAGTAAACCGAAGCCATCAACGGATTGGCGCGTCCGGGGCGCCGGGCCTGGGTTCCACCTCGTCTACTCCGTCCGACTGGTCCAGCGGGATGCTGACTACCTGCCAGTAATGACCGGCTGGAGCGTCTGGGCGTGTGGCGTACAGCGTGAGTGCCGTAAAGCATGCCTGTGCCGGGGGATGGGGGTGCCGGGCCGCGGCGGCCGCCGTTTCCGGCGTGATGCGCCGGCTGGCCCGCGCCAGCGTCAGGTGCGCGCGAAAAGCGTTGCCGGTTGGCAAAGCGGCCTCGGCCAGATGGGTCCGCAAGCCCTCGACCAGGGCCTGCACATCCTCGTCTGGGGTAAAGGTGGCAACCAGTACGCGTGGGCGGATGCCGTCCGGCCACCATTCGATGGTTTCCAGCGGCAGACTGCGGAGCGGCCGCGCCAGCGTCGGCAGGGCGCGCGCCACCTTCTGGCCGAGCTCGGCTGGCAAATCGCCGATGAACGCCAGCGTCAGGTGCAGATCGGCCGGGTGCACCGCCCGAATACCGGGGCCGCTGCTCAGCGCAAGCTGTTCAGCGGTGGCACGGGCAGGCGTCAGGGCGACGAAGCAGCGTTGCCAGTGCAGGGCGGCGGAGCTGGCCGGGTGTGCGGGGTATCCCGATGCCCCGCCTGGGTCTGGATCAGGAACATGCATGGGCGCCTGCGCAAGGTTTGCAGGGAATGACATTCAGCATAGCACCGCCGCGCCGTGCTGCCATTGACTACACTGAGAACTTCTTCATCAGGATCCCGATTCCGCACATGGCCCACATCGTTTTCGCGCCTGCCATCCAGCGCCACGTCGCCAGCCCGGCACGCGACATCGCCGCCGCTACGGTGCGCAGTGCGCTGGATGCCGTTTTCGAACTGCAACCCGAGTTGCGTGGCTACATTCTCGACGACCAGGCTCAGCTGCGACGACATCTGGCAATCTTCGTCGATGGCCGCGCCATCGCCGACCGTTGCGGCCTCGGCGATGCACTGCGGCAGGACAGCCGGGTGTACGTGGTGCAGGCACTGTCGGGTGGCTGATTCCCCTACACTCACTCCGCACAAGGAGCGATCATGAACGAACCGCAGCAGCTGTACGTCGCCACCCGCAAGGGCCTGTTCACTCTGCAGCGCAACGATCGCGGATGGGAAACAGTGGCCACCGCCTTCCTCGGCGAGCCGGTCAGCATGGTCCTGCCGGACCGGCGCGATGGCACCGTGTATGCCGCGCTCAATCTCGGCCATTTTGGTGTCAAGTTCTGGCGATGCCGTGTCGGGGGCGAGTGGGAGGAGTGTGCGGTGCCGACCTATCCGCCGCAGCCCGAGGGTTACACCCCGAACCTGCCGACGCCTGGCGAAGCACCCCCCGCGCCGCCATGGAGCCTGGTGCAGATCTGGTCGCTGGAAGCCGGCGGTGCGGACCAGCCCGGCGTGCTGTGGGCCGGCACGATTCCCGGTGGCCTGTTCCGTTCGGATGATAGCGGTGACAGTTGGCAACTCAACCGCCCATTATGGGAT
>DATLHT010000290.1:0-9756 GCA_035539795.1 Burkholderiaceae bacterium | reverse complement strand
GTACTGGCCATCAACGGCCGTGAACTGATCGGCCTGATGGAGCAGGACCAGCCGATGGGTTACCAGATCATGAAGCAACTGGTGCGCCTCATCACCGGAACCTTCACCGCTTCCGTGGCGGGCTGACCCGCCCATTCATCTGGCCTGCGCGGTCATGCCGGCGGGCGGAGACCTCATGATGCTGTCACTTCTGCTCCTGATTTCCCTCGGCGTCGGTGTACTGATCGGCGCCGTCGGCGTCGGCGGCGTGCTGCTGATCCCCGCGCTTAATATCACAGCCGACCTGTCGATCCAGCAGTCGATGGCGACGGCGCTGTTCACTTTCATTTTCACCGGCATCGTCGGTACCTGGCTGTTCCAGAAGCGCGGCAGCATCGACTGGGGCATCACCGTGCCCCTATGCGTCGGCGCGGCGCTGTTCGGCTTCCTCGGGGCATGGGCCAACACCTGGCTCGACAGCCGCGCACTGACGCTGATTCTCGCCGGACTGATCGTGTTTGCCGGCGTCTACACGCTGAGAGGCCGCACCGGCAGCCACCAGGAAGCCTTCGCGGGGCAGCGCCGCCGCCAGCAGTGGTTGCTCGGGGCCATCGGCGCGGCAGTAGGCTTCGGCTCGGGGCTGACTGGCGTCGGCGGTCCAGCATTGTCGGTGCCGTTGCTGCTGCTGTTCGGTTTCTCCCCGCTATCTGCCATCGGTGCGAGTCAGGTCATCCAGATCCTGGCCTCGGTCTCCGGCACACTCGGCAACCTGCAGTTCGGCACCATCGACTTCAAACTGGCGGCAGTGGTCGCCGTCGTGGAAGTGATCGGCGTGGTGATCGGTGTGCGCATCGTGCACGCAGTCAATGCACAGGTGCTGCGCAAGGCGGTGGCAATTCTCTGTCTGCTGGTCGGCGTCGGGTTGGCGCTGCGCGCGTTCGGCGTGCTCTAGCGTTCCGGCACGGCCTCAGGCGGCTCCTGGGTGGAGCCATCCTTGGTCATGCCCCAGCGCCGGCGGCGTTCCCACAGTGCCTTGCGACCGATACCGAGCAGTGCCGCGAGTTCGACCTCGCTGTGCGTATCCTGGTAGAGCAGGATGCATTCCTTGATGTATTCCTCGATCGACAGCGGTTTCTGTGCGCGCTCAAGGCGCGGGCCTGAGCGGCGCTCGGTAAGCGTGAGCTCGGCCAGGTCTTCACGCGTCAGCATCTCCGAATCGGCGAGAATGACCACACGCTCGATCAGGTTCTCCAGCTCGCGGATATTGCCTGGCCAGTCGTGCGCCATGAGCGCCTCGAGAAAATCGCGCCGCATGGTGTAGCGGCTCGACGTACGCCGGCTGTGTGCACGCAGGAAGTGTTGCGCCAGCAGCTCGATGTCCTGGCCGCGCTCGCGCAGCGGCGGTACATGGATGGTGATCACATTGAGGCGATAGTACAGGTCCGCGCGGAAATTGCCGGCCGCCGCCTCGGCCTTGAGATCGCGGTTGCTGGCGGCGAGAAACCGTGTATCAGTGACATAACTCTGAGTCGCGCCGAGCGGCCGCACCTGGCGCTCCTGGATCACGCGCAACAGCTTGACTTGCACATGCAAGGGCAGCTCTGAAATTTCATCGAGAAACAGGGTACCGCCGCTGGCCTCCCGGATCAGCCCTTCGCTGGCGCTGACGGCGCCGGTGTATGCACCCTTGGCGTGACCAAACAGCTCCGACTCGAGCAAATCTGCGGGGATCGCCCCGCAGTTGACCGGCACGAATGGTCGGTCGGCTCTATCGCCGCCAAAATGGATGGCCTGCGCCACCAACTCCTTGCCGGTGCCGCTCTCACCCTGGATCAGGACGTTCGCGTCAGTATGCGCGACACGCTGGATCACTGTGCGTAGCCGCTGCACGGCTTCGCTCTCGCCAATGATCTGGTTTTTCGTGAAGACCTTCTTCAGGCTGCGCTTGAGCACGGCGTTTTCGCGGTGCGTGCGGCGCTCGCTGAGAGCGCGCCGCACGGAAAACATGAAATCGTCGTTATCGAACGGCTTGATGATGTAGTCATTAGCACCCCGGCGGAGTGCCTGGATGGCAGTCTCCACCGACGAGAAGCTAGTCATGAGGATCACCGGGATTTCGCGATCTTTCTGTTTCACTGCGGCGATGATGTCGAGGCCGCTCAGGTCCGGAAGCTTGAGGTCGGTGATGACCAGATCGAAATCCTTCTGGAACAGGCGATCGAGGCCGGCCTGTCCGGTGTGGTACAGATCGCATTCATAGCCCGCGCTGGTCAGCAGCATCTCGACGCATTCGCCGATACTGACATCGTCGTCCACTACCAGGATGCGTTCCATCATCGCCGGCCGGTTCGCCATGCCACCTCCTGCGCGACTCACTGGTCGCGGAATGCGGGCAGGCCGATGAGAAAGCAGGCGCCCAGCCCGGGGTTGTTGCGCGCGCTGATGGTGCCGCCATGCTCGCGCAGGATTTCACTGCAGATCGCCAGGCCAAGGCCGGTGCCCTTGCCCGAGACCTTGGTGGTAAAGAAGGGTTCGAAGATGCGCTCGAGCATGGACGGATCGATGCCTGGGCCGTCATCCATGACGCTGACACTGACGGTGTTGCCGGACACCGCCGACGTGATGCGGATATGTCCCGCGCCGTTCATCGCCTGGGCGCCGTTGATCAGGATGTTGGTAAACACTTCCTGCAACTGCCCGGCATGCGCGTAGACGATGGCCTCAGGATTCTCCTGCAGGTCGACCGTCACACCGCTGAAGCGCGCATCCGGCAGCAGCACGGCCAGCGCTTCGCTAATGGCATAGTCCACGGGCAACGCGGTACGCGGCGCATCGCCCACCCGCGAAAATTCCACCAGGCGGCGCGAGATATCCATCAGGCGCTGAACATTGGAGGAAATATTGGCGAGTCCCTTGCGTACGGTTTCAGGACTGAGCCGATCGCCGGATAGAAGGATCTGTACCATCGAACGCATGGCCGTGAGCGGATTACTGACTTCATGGCTAACCCCGGCAATCATGAAGCCGAGCGTTGCCAGGCGATTGGTCTGAATATCGGCAACCTTGCGGGCGCGAATCGCGTTACGGTCTTCGATGATCAGGCAAAAACCCTCCGGCAAGGCACGCAAGTGCAGACGCTCATGCGTGATGCCGGCAATGGTCTCGCGTGTGACGTCGCATTGCTGCGGTGCAATCCAGGGCGCTTCCCCGCCGAGCGCGGTGATGTATTCAGGCATCAGGTCGGCGAGGTGCCGTCCGATGGTCTCGGTATCGAGTCCGAGCTTGTGCGCTTCCCCTCCGACACGCGTGATCCGCCCATCGAAACCCACTACCACGGCGGGCCATGGCAGCAATTCGATGAACGCAAGCAGAGCATCGTCCGAGAAGGCGATAGATTTCATAGCTCCATGGGGATAAAAACCGCGATCCGTCGGCACGCCGAACGTCGCGGTCTAATTTTTGGCAACCATAGCGCGTAACGCACGTCGGCGCAATCCTTTTGCCGACCTCTCAGATGATGTTGCGCTCGATCAGGGGACGCTGTTCCGCTATTCGGGAAAAGGCGAGCGGTCCAAGATCGAGCGAGCGGTAGCTGCCCTGCAGCATCAACTCGGCCAGACCGCGCCCGACTGCAGGCGCATGCTGCAGACCATGCCCGGAGAAGCCATTGGCGAAATACAGGTTTGGACAGTCGCCATGCAGGCCAAGGATGGCATTGTGATCGAAGGTGTTCATCTCGTAGTAGCCGGCCCACGCGCCCGTCATGCGCACCGCGGCGAATGCCGGCACCCGCCGGGCCAGTGCGGGCCAGACATGAGCCTCGAACGCACCGAGATCGGGATCCAGCGGCAGATCGTCAAGGTCATCGTTGGGCGCGGGAGCGTAACCGCACAGGAACTGCGCGCCTTCCGGCCGGAACCATAGCCCGCCCGGATCGATCACCAAGGGACATTGCGGCAGTGCATCGGGACAGGTGAAACTGAATACCGTGCGCCGCCGAGCATGCACTGGCAGCGCGATGCCGGCCCAGCGTGCAACCGTCGCTGCCCAGGGACCCGCGGCATTGACAGCCATGTCGCAGTGCAGCGTTGCGCCGTCGTGCACGGTCACACCTGTCACACGGGAACCGTGCCGCACAAACCCGCTCGCTTCGGCGGAGATGAACACCGCGCCCTGCGCACGAGCCTTGGCACGAAACGCCTGCAGCACGCTGTAGCCGTCAAACCAGCCTTCGCCCGCACGACCGAACGCGCCACAGCGTACGCCGCGCGTGGCCAGCCATGGAAATGCCGCGTGCAATTGTGCGGGCGTCAGCAGATCGACGGCCACATCATGCGCGTGTTGCACGTGCACATTGTCCTGCAGGGCGGGTGCGCCGGCCGCGCTCGCCAGAAACAGATACCCGGGCTCGACCAGGCTGATGTCGGGCACCGTTTCCCCCACGCGCAACAGGCTGCCAATCTGCCGGAAGAATGCGATGCCGTACTGCGACATGCGGATATTCACCGGCGTGGAAAACTGCTGGCGGATCGAACTGGCGGAACGTGCGGACGAGGCGTTGCAATATGTGGGATCGCGCTCGAGCACGGTGACCTCGCACGCGCCGGACGTTTGCGTGAGGAAGGTGGCGATGGCGCTGCCGATCACGCCACCACCAATGATGACGATACGAGGCGAGGTGCTCATGATATGCCGCGCCGATCGGGATCCGGTTCGCTTGTGTCGAATCGCACGCCCTGCGCAAGCGGCAGCGTATCGCCATAGTTGATGGTATTGGTGGCACGCCGCATGTAACCGCGCCATGCATCGGACCCGGCCTCGCGCCCGCCGCCGGTTGCCTTCTCGCCACCAAAGGCGCCACCAATCTCGGCACCGGAAGTGCCAATGTTGACGTTGGCAATACCGCAGTCACTACCTGCGCTCGACAGGAAACGCTCTGCCTCCTGCATGTCACGCGTGAAGATGGCCGACGAGAGCCCTTGTGGCACGGCGTTGTGCAATGCGAGCGCCGTATCGAAGTCGTCATACTCCAATAGATAGAGAACCGGTGCGAATGTCTCGCGGTGCATCACGGCGGTTTGCGCAGGCATGCGTACCAGCGCAGGCGTGACATACCAGCCACCGGCGACGGGCTCGCACCGTGTCCCGCCGCAGAGTACCTCACCACCTTCCTGGCGCGCCTGCTCGAGTGCGGTCTGCATGGTGGCGAACGCGTCGGCGTCGATCAAGGGGCCGACGAGCGTGGCCGGATCAAGCGGATGCCCGATCCGGATGGAGGCATAGATGCGTTGCAGTTGTACCGTCAGCGCTGCGCTGATATCGCGATGCAGGATAAGACGGCGCAGCGTGGTGCAGCGCTGCCCTGCCGTGCCGGCCGCAGCGAACGTGATGGCACGCGCGGCCAGTTCCAGGTCGGCACTCGGGGTGACGATCATCGCGTTGTTGCCGCCCAGTTCGAGAATCGACCGCCCGAAACGTGCAGCCACCTGTGCCCCCACCCGTTGCCCCATGCGGCTGCTGCCGGTGGCACTGAGCACGGGCACATGCGGCGACTCCACAAGTACCGCACCAATCTCTACACCGCCAGGCAGCACCGCATGCAATCCGGGCCAGAGTTGCGACGCAGGTAGATCGTGCTGTACAGCAAATGCGGCCCAGGCACGGCTTAGCAGCCGATGGCATGCCAGCGCGGTCAGCGGCGTCTTCTCCGATGGCTTCCACACGATGCTGTTGCCGCACACCAGAGCGAGCGCGGCGTTCCAGGCCCACACCGCCACCGGGAAATTGAAGGCCGTGATGATGCCAGTGACACCGAGCGGGTGCCACGTTTCCATCATGCGGTGTGCCGGACGTTCGGAGGCGATGGTGCGGCCATAGAGCTGGCGCGACAGACCCACGGCGAAATCGCAGATGTCGATCATCTCCTGCACTTCACCCAGCCCCTCGGAGAGGATCTTGCCGCTTTCCCAGGTCACCAGTGCACCCAGCGCCTGCTTGTGGCTTCGCAATTGCAGCGCGAGCTCACGCACCAGCTCGCCCCGCACCGGGGGCGGCACGATACGCCAGTGCAGGAAGGCTGCATGCGCACGCGCGATGGCGAGTTCGGCGTCGGCCGGCGACAGAGGCTCAATGCGGCCGAGCAGCGTACTGTCGATCGGAGAGTGGATCCGGTGCGATCCTGACGCGAATGGCATGGGGTGGTCAAACAGGACGGTGAAGATGTCCGCAGGCTGCATGATCGGTCCTCCGGCAAAGCGGTGGCTGTCCCTATACCTTATGCGTAGACAGAAGAATATGCGTTTCCGTGTTGACGATACCCTTGATCAGGCGAATGCGGCCGAGCGCGCGGTCGAAGGCTTCGAGATTGTCAGCGCTGATCTCGGCCACCACGTCCCAGCGGCCATTGGTGGAATGCAATGCGGTCACCGCGGGTTCGCCGCGCAGCGCACGGATGACGTCCGGCGCGCAACTGCCCTCCACTACGATGGTCATCCAGGCGCGGATGCGGTTGGGCTGGGCGGCCTGGCGCAGCCGTACGGTGTAGCCGGCGATGACCCCGCTGTGTTCGAGCCGCGCCAACCGGTTCTGCACGGTGCCGCGCGAGACACGCAGCTTGCTGGCCAGCGCCGACACGCTCAGGCGCGCATTCTCGCGCAGCAAGCCGATGAGTTGCCGGTCAGTATCGTCAAGCCTGATCTGGTCATCGTCCATGGGCGAGACTCCCTGCAAGAACTGCTATCCGCATCATGCACCGTAGCGCTTATGGGACAACACGACGGCGCGACCGGCACGAGGTTCACGAGCCCTAGCATTCTGCTGACCCATATTGATCATTATGGGCAATTTCCTGGCGAATTGAAGCACTTTTGGGGCTTCTGTCTGGTCATGCCGTCGACTACGCTATTTGCACGGGACACCCTCGCCCGTCCCGAACGGAGATGCGCCCATGCTTACCACGCCTCATTTCCTGATGGTCTCGCCAACCTACTTCGACGTGTCATACCTCATCAATCCGTGGATGCGGCCGGATGCGTGGCGGGAAAATCCGGACAGGATGCGCCAGCGTGGGCTGGCGGCAGCTCAGGCCCTCCGCATCTGCATCGAGCAGGCCGGCGGAACGGTGGAAATGGCAGACGGCGTGCCTGGGCTGCCCGACATGGTGTTCCCGGCCAATGCGGCCGTGGTGCTCGACGGTAAAGCGCTGATGGCGCGCTTCCGCTATCCGGAGCGCCAGGGTGAGGAGGCACACTTTCTGGCGCTGTTTCGCGATCTGCAGCAACGCGGCCTGATCCAGCAGATCGTGACACTGCCGCTAGGCTGCTTCCAGGAAGGCGCCGGCGATTGTATCTGGGATGCCGGGCGCCAGCACTTCTGGGCCGGCTTCGGTCCGCGCTCGTCACGCAGTGCGCTGGAGGTCATCGCAGCCACGTTCGGCAAGCCGGTGGTCCCGCTCGAACTGGCAACCGAACGCTGCTATCACCTCGACGTCTGCTTCTGCCTGCTGAGCGGGGGCGAGATCCTCTATCTGCCGTCCGCGCTCACGCCCCAGGCCCTGCGTACGCTGCGCCGGACCGTGAATCCGGACATGCTGATCGAAGCTACGGAAGACGACCTGCTGCACTTCAATATCAACGCTGTCAGCCTGGGCCGCGAGATCATCACCAGCCTGTGCACGCCTGCCCTGCGTCAGCGACTGCAGGCGCGTGGCTACCACGTGACCGAAGTCGATCTCGCACCATTCATGCTCTCCGGCGGCGGCGCGTACTGCATGACCTTGCGGCTCGATCGCAGCAGCGTGCCACAGCATGCCACGTCCCATCTCTCGCTAGCGGATGCGACACACTGACGTATGAGCGACTAGACCGCCCGGGCAATGCTGAGGAACCATGCCGGAAACACGGCGCCAGGAGAACGATCATGACACGCTATCTGGACGTCCAGCATATGCGGCAGCTCTGCGCGCACGTTGGCATTGCCGAGTTGCTGCGCCGCATGGAAGCGGCGATCGAGGCAGATTTCCGGCGCTGGCCCGAGTTCGAGAAATCGGCGCGCGTCGCGCGCTACACCCGCGAAGGCGTGATCGAACTGATGCCCGTGGCCGATGCCCGCCATTTCAGCTTCAAGTATGTGAACGGTCATCCGGGCAATCCACGCCATAACCTGCCGACCGTGATGGCCTTCGGTGTCCTGTCGGATATGCGCACCGGTGACCCGCTGCTGCTCAGCGAACTGACATTGACCACCGCGCTGCGTACTGCCGCCACGTCGGTGCTGGCGGCCCGCTGGCTTGCCCGCCGCGAGGCGCGGTGCATGGCCATCATCGGCAATGGTGCGCAAAGCGAGTTCCAGGCGTTGGCTTTCATGACGCTACTCGGCGTGCGCGCCCTGCGTCTGTATGACATCGACCCGGCCGCCATGCGCAAGCTGGCAGACAATCTTTCCACGGTGTGCGCCGCAAGCGGCACCCAGGAACCCGATATCCGGCTGTGCGGTTCAGCACGCGAAGCGGCTGCAGGGGCCGACATCGTGACCACCCTGACTGCCGCACAGGTATGTGCCCAGGTCCTCACGCTTGATATGCTGACACTGGGCACACACGTCAATGCCGTGGGCGGCGATAGTCCGGGCAAAACGGAACTGCACCGCGACATTCTCAAAAACTCGAAAGTATTCGTGGAATATTTGCCGCAGACACGCGTCGAAGGTGAGATTCAACAAATACCGGAACTAAACCCACCCGAATTATGGAACGTTCTCAATAAAACCCATCCGGGCCGGACATCGGAGGATGACATCACGGTCTTCGATTCGGTCGGTTTTGCGCTCGAGGATTTCTCGGCATTGCGGGTGCTTTTCGAACTGAGCAACCGACTGGAAATAGGCAGCGAGCTGGATCTGATTGCCGCGCCCGATTCACCCAAAAATCTCTTCAGCCTCCTCTGTCATGCACCATCCGAGCCCAGTCCTGACAAGGCTTTCGCACTGACGCCGTGCATGTGATGCACTGTCCCCGGGATTTCCCTGAGAGGTGTTAAAAACTGGTTGACGCCCAGAAAAATTGTCCGTATAACGACTCGTGCAGGATCTTAGGGTAAGTGAGGTTGGTGTTCAGTTGATCGCTTATGCGGTTGGTATGTCGATTGTCTGCTTCCTGGATCTTCGTATGCAAGCGAGCGCAAGCTCATATCAACACTATTAAGGAAGTAACATGGCAACGGGTACCGTTAAGTGGTTTAACGACGCAAAAGGTTTTGGCTTCATTACCCCGGAAGACGGTGGTGAAGATCTGTTCGCACACTTTTCCGCCATCACCGGCTCTGGCTTCAAGTCGCTGGCCGAAGGCGCCAAGGTGAGCTTCGATGTGACGACCGGTCCGAAGGGCCGTCAGGCGTCGAACATCCAGGTCTTTGGTTAATTCCAGCCAATACCGAAAACCCCCGCATTGCGGGGGTTTTTTCTTTTCTGAAAGCTGCTCTCGCATCACATGCAACAGCATGTCGCGTGAATATCAACCAGCCGGGGCTTTCCCTGCTGCGCCGCATCAAATATAATTGGGGGTTAGCCTGGTCTGCTGGTCCACTGGCAACCGACCCCACCCGCCCGCTTCGCCCCGCCCTGCGTGGCATCCGCTCCGACGAAGCGCCACAAACAGCTGATGCCAGCCGCATCCCCGACAGGGATGCAGGCAACACCCGGCCCCGTTTGCCGAGGAATCCACGCCGCGGCGCGATTACACGCACCTTAGCGTTCTCCGTACAAGAGCCGACGCCTGTGCGG
>DATLHT010000289.1:0-12620 GCA_035539795.1 Burkholderiaceae bacterium | reverse complement strand
GGGCCAGCCGGTGGCCGCACGGCCCTACGGCCTGCCCTCCGAACATGAAAAGAATCTGCAGCGCCGCCAGTCCCCGGGGCTGACGCGCGTCGGCGCGTCGTCAGTCGCCTTCACGCCGCTGCAGGGCCTGTTCGGCATCATCACGCCGAACGGCCTGCACTTCGAACGCCATCACCAGGGCTGGCACGATATCGATCCCGCCCAGCATCGCCTCATGCTCAATGGCCTGATGCGCGCGCCGCGCGTCTACACCATGGACGACCTGATGCGCCTGCCGTCGGTGTCGCGCATGCATTTCATCGAATGCGGCGCCAACACTGGCATGGAATGGGGCAACGTGGCCGTGCCGACGGTGCAGTACACGCACGGCATGCTGTCGTGCTGCGAATTCACGGGCGTGCCGCTGTCGGTGCTGCTCGAAGACTGCGGCGCCGATCTCAAGCGCGGCAAGTATCTGCTCGCCGAGGGCGGCGACGGTTCGTCGATGACGCGCACCATTCCGCTCGACATGGCCGACGAGATCATCGTCGCCTGGGCCATGAACGGCGAGATGCTGCGTCCCGAGAACGGCTATCCGCTGCGCCTTGTGGTACCGGGCGTGCAGGGCGTGTCGTGGGTCAAGTGGCTGCGTCGCCTGGAAGTCGGCGACCAGCCGTGGAATGCCAAGGACGAGACCGTGCACTACGTGGACATGATGCCCGACGGCATGCACCGCCAGTACACCTCGATCCAGGAGTGCAAATCGGTGATCACCACGCCGTCCGGCGGCCAGACACTGATCGGCACGGGTTTCTACAACATCAGCGGCCTCGCCTGGTCGGGCCGCGGCAAGGTCAAACGCGTCGACGTCAGCATCGATGGCGGCCGCAGCTGGCGCACCGCGCGGCTGGAAGGACCGGTGCTGTCCAAGTGCCTGACACGCTTCAATCTCGACTGGGTCTGGGATGGCAGCCCGGCCATCCTCCAAAGCCGCGCCATCGACGAAACTGGTTATGTGCAGCCGCGCACCACCGAACTGCGCGCGGTACGCGGCACGCGTTCGATCTATCACAACAACGCCATCCAATCGTGGCGCGTGGCACCCAGTGGGGAGGTGGACAATGTTCAACTGGGTTAATGCCGTGATGCGCAGCACGACCTCTCTCGCCGCGTGCGGGCTGGCCGTCAGCCTCCTGGCTGCGCCTGCCGCCGCCGAGCCCGCCAAGAACGCGCGTGCCCAGCTGGGGCGCACCGCCACCGCTGCAGAAGTGAAGGCCTGGGACATCGACGTGCGTCCCGATTTCAAGGGTCTGCCCAAGGGATCGGGCACGGTCGCGGCCGGCCGCAAGATCTGGGATGCGCAGTGCGCCTCCTGCCATGGCGATTTTGGCGAGTCGAACGAAGTGTTCACGCCGCTGGTCGGCGGCACCACCAAGGCCGACATGCAGAGCGGCCACGTCGCCGCGCTGCGCGGCCACGACCAGCCGTACCGCACCACGCTGATGAAGGTCAGCACGATTTCCACGCTGTGGGACTACATCCACCGTGCCATGCCATGGACGGCGCCCAAGTCGCTGTCCGCCGACGACGTTTATGCCGTGACAGCCTATCTGCTGAATCTTGGCGATATCGTGCCAGCCGACTTCACGCTGTCGGATGCCAATATCGCCCAGGTCCAGGCGCAGATGCCCAACCGCAATGGCATGACCACCAAGCACGGCATGTGGCGCGTCGGAGACAAGCCGGACGTCCGTGCCACGGCCTGCATGCGCGACTGCCCGAGCGGCAAGATCACCTCCGAACTGCCGGACCATGCCGATGGCTCGCATGGCGTGCTGGCCGAGCAGATGCGTACCTTCGGACCGGTACGCGGCGGCGTGCCCGGCGAACTGCAGCGCGTGGCGGCCGCTGGGCCGGCACCCAAGCAGGATCCGATGCTGGCCGTCCTGAACACCAATAACTGCATGGCTTGCCACGGCGTGGACAAGCCCGGTGTGGGCCCGGCCTTCCGCGAGGTCGGCAAGCGCTACCACGGGCAGGCCGACGCCGCCGCCAAGCTGGCCGAAAAAATCCGCAGTGGCGGGCAGGGTACCTGGGGCAGTATCCCCATGCCGCCGCAGGCTCAGCTCAGCGCTGCCGAGGCGACGAATATAGCGAAATGGATTATTCAGGCAAAATAACGTTCTGGCCGCATAAAAAACGCATCGCACAAGGCCGGCACGTAACCTCACAAATGGAGTGAAAGAATGAAACGTTTGATGATTGCCCTGCTGATGACCGTAGCCAGTGTGTCGGCACACGCCGTGGATGTGGCCAAGGCTCAGCAGATCGCCCAGAAGAACGCTTGCATGGGCTGCCACGCCGTTGACAAGAAGCTCGTGGGTCCGTCGTACCAGGACGTCGCAGCCAAGTACAAGGGCAACAAGGGCGCGGCCGCTACGCTGGTCGCCAAGGTCAAGGCCGGTGGCTCGGGCGTCTGGGGCCCGGTGCCGATGCCCGCCAACCCGAATATCAGCGATGCCGATGCCAAGGTCGTGATCGACTGGGTGCTCGCAGGCGCTCCGGCCAAGTAATACGCAGAAGCACGACCGCGCAGCGACGGGCTGCGCGGCGGTATGACCCTTCAGTACAGAGGAATCGACATGAATCAGCATCGACGCGAAGTGTTGCGCGCAACCGCACTGTTCTCGCTGCTGGCCGCTACAGGCCTGGTCAGCGAAGCGCAAGCCGCTGAATGGAACAAGGCAGCTTTCGAAGGCAAGAGCTATAACGATACGCTCAAGGCGCTCGGCGCCGGCTCGCCGGAAAAGAGCGGCAGTGTCTCCTTTACCGCGCCCGACATCGCCGAAAACGGCGCCGTGGTGCCGGTGGCGGTCACCAGCACGCTGCCCAACACCGAGCAGATCGCCATTCTGGTCGACAAGAATCCCAATGCGCTCGCTGCCAGTTTCACGATCCCTGCCGGCACCGAGGCCTTTGTCTCCACGCGTGTGAAGATGGGCCAGACGTCGAACGTCCACGCCGTCGTCAAGGCAGGCGGCAAGTGGTACGTCGCCACCAAGGAAATCAAGGTCACGCTGGGCGGCTGCGGCGGCTAAGTCGTCGCCAAAAAGGGCAGTCAAGGGGCAGTCAAGGGGACAGCCAGACTGGCTGTTGAGCCGTCAGGCAGACGCAGTAGATTCACAGAACACAGGAGTTTGAAATGGCAGATCCGATGCGCGTACGCGCAACCGAAAGCGGTGGCGTGGTGGACGTCAAGATTCTCATGAAGCACGACATGGAAACCGGCCAGCGCAAGGACGCCTCCGGCAAGACCATTCCCGCCTGGCATATCCAGACGGTGACGGCGCAAGTGAATGGCAAGACGGTGTTTGACGCACAGTTCGGCCCGGCCGTGTCGAAGGATCCGTTCCTGAACTTCAAGTTCAAGGGTGCCGCCAAGGGCGACAAGCTGTCGGTCACGTGGGTCGACAATCGCGGCGACAAGCGTACCGACGAAGCCACCATCGCCTGATGATCGGCTTCAGGCCTTGCCGATCACGGCAAGGCCAAACCATGCGAGATCTCTCGCGAAAGGACACCGCATGCGACGCGCATTCTTCAGGCTCGCGGCCGCACTGACCGCAGCCGGGGTGGCCGGCAAGGCCGCCGCGCAGGCTACCGGTACCGGCCGTTCGGGCGGCGCCAAAGTTGTCTACCAACTCAGTGAAGGCAATGCGCAGGCCATGCGCGCCATCGGCAATCTGCGCAACCATCTGGCTGGTGCACCGGGTACCAAGCTGGTCGTCGTGGCCCTGGGCGATGGCGCCGAGTTTCTCGTGGAGGGCACGCGTGATCCGCGCGGCCGGCTGTTCGATGCGCCCGTCGCGGCGCTCGCCGGCCTGGGCGTGGAGTTTCGTGTCTGCCACAACACGCTCGCCGCACGGAAGATTCCCGAGGACAAGCTGCTGCTCGAAGCCAAGGTCGTACCGGCCGGTGTGGTCGAGATTGCGCGGCTGCAGTTCGAAGAAGGGTATGCCTATATCAAGCCATGAGGGGTAACATGGCGAACGTTGGCTTCTCTCCATGCGCTCCGGCGCACGGATGACGCCGACGACAATAACACCGAGGAGAAACCTATGTCCCTACTGCAAACCGTCCTGAGCCGGGCGGTGCCGCTGACATTGGCGTTGACGGCGGCTATCGCCGCTCCGGTCGCGTATGCCCAGGGCAGCACGGCCGATGAAATCGCCAAGTACCGCCAGATGCTGGCCGATGGCAATCCCGCTGAACTCTGGGAAGCCGCCGGCGAAGAAATGTGGAAGAAGCCCGCCGGTCCCAAGAATGCTTCGCTTGAACAATGCGATCTCGGCAAGGGTCCGGGCGTGGTCAAGGGCGCCTATGTCGAACTGCCGCGCTACTTTGCCGACACCGGCAAGGTCATGGATCTGGAGCAACGCCTGATTCATTGCCGTATGACCCTGCAAGGCCTCAGCAACGCACAGGCGACTGCGCAGCCGTTCTCCGGTAGCGGCAAGCGTTCCGACATCGAACGCCTCGTGGCCTACGTCACCGGCGCCTCGCGCGGCATGCCGGTGAACGTCCAGCTCAAGCATCCGGCCGAGAAAGAAAGCTACGCCCTCGGCAAGCAGATGTTCTTCTACCGCGGCGGCGCCTACGACTTTGCCTGCGCCACCTGCCACGCCACCGACGGCCAGCGTATCCGCCTGCAGGATCTGCCGAACCTGCTCGAAGAGAAGGGTGCACGCTTCGCCTACACCACGTGGCCGGCCTATCGCGTCTCGCAGGGCGAGGTCCGCACCATGCAGCACCGCCTCTACGACTGCCTGCGCCAGCAGCGTTTCCCCGAAGCCGTCTATGGTTCGGAACTGATCACCGCGCTGACCATGTTCCTCGCCAAGAATGCCAACGGTGGCGTGTATGACGCGCCCGCGCTGAAACGATAAGGAGCCGGCGATGCAAACCACTCAAGTGATCCGCGCTTTCACCAGCGCAGCGGTGCTGGTCGCCAGCGCCATGGCAGGCGTGGTCCACGCTGCCGACAAGAAAGACGCCGCGCTGCATTTCGACGGCAAGGCCGATCTCATGCATGCCATGGCCGTATCGCTCAAGTCCAAGGGGCCGGCGACGCTCGACGGTGTGCTTCAGCAGGACAGCGTGCAGGCCTTGTGCAGCAACTATCCCGATGCCTCGCACGTGCCGAAGGCTGCTGCCAAGCAGATCGAAGCCGAGCAGCTCAAGCTGGTGAAATACCCGTCCGACAACAAGTACCTCGGTGACTGGAAGGAAGGCGAGAAGGTCGCACAGCTCGGCCGCGGCATGCAGTTCAGCGACAAGGTCGGCAGCACCAACGGCGGCAACTGCTACGCGTGCCACCAGATGACCAAGGAAGAAATCTCCTTCGGCAACATCGGCCCGACCCTGTATCACTACGGCAAGATCCGCGGCAACAGCGAAGCGATCCTCAAGTACACCTGGAGCAAGATCTACAACTCCAACGCGTACAACGCCTGTTCCAACATGCCGCGCTTCGGTCACAAGAACATCCTGACCGAACAGCAGATGCGCGACGTGATGGCGCTGTTGCTGGATCCCGCATCGCCGGTCAACAAGTAACGGAGACGGGCATGGCGCACGCGATGATGCTTTCCCCTGCGACATTCCGCCCGTGGCGCGCGCTGCGCCATGGCGGCGTCGCGTGCCTCATGGCGGTTCTCATGGTGGCGCTGGCGCTCCTGCCGGCGCCGGCCCGCGCCGTCGCAGTCGGTGATACCGTGCAGCTGCCGGCGGTCACATTGATCGATGGCCGCACGCTCGGCCCGGAAACCTGGCGCGGCAAGCCGGTCGTCATCCAGATCTGGGCCACGTGGTGCCCATTCTGCGCCATGCAGAACCCGCGCCTGCAAAAGATGTATGCCGCGACGCGCAACACCCCGCTGCAGGTGCTGACCGTTGCCATCGATCCGAAACCGGAAACGGTGCGCGAGTATGTCGCCCAGCGCAAATACACCTTCCCCGTGACGATGTCGAACCCGGCTCTCAAGAAAGCCATCGGCGCGCATCGCGGGATTCCCGAAGTGATCGTGCTCGATCGCAACGGCCGCGTGGTCCTGCACGAGATTGGCGAAATGCTCGAAGAGGATGTCGCCGACCTGGCGAAATACGCCACGCAGTAACACGCCGCAGTAACGAAACACTCAGACCAACGTAACGACCAGCAACCACGCATCACAGGCGGGCGACCGTTCTCGTCACGCCGCATCACAACGACAATGGAGACCCGGGCATGAACCGACGCGAGTTCCTGCAAGTGCTGGCTGTTGCCAGCGCGGGCGGCATGACGCTTTCGCACCATGACGCCATCGCCGCACAGTCGGCTGAAGCAATGTACCAACTGCCGCGATTCGGCAACGTGCACTTGCTGCATTTCACCGACTGCCACGCGCAGCTCAAGCCGATCTACTTCCGCGAACCGAGCGTCAACATCGGCGTCGGCAGTGCCGCCGGCCAGCCGCCGCATCTCGTCGGCGAGGATCTGCTGAAACGCTTCCGCATCGCCCCCGGCAGCGCCGAAGCGCACGCCTTCACCTACCTCAACTTCACCGAAGCCGCGCGCAAGTACGGCAAGGTCGGCGGCTTCGCGCACCTCGCCACACTGGTCAAGCGCATGAAAGCCAGCCGCCCGGGTGCATTGCTGCTCGATGGTGGCGATACCTGGCAAGGCTCCGGCACCGCGTTGTGGACCAAGGGCCAGGACATGGTCGATGCCGCCCTCGCGCTCGGCGTCGACGTCATGACCCCGCACTGGGAAATGACCTTGGGCGCCGAACGCGTCAAGCAGATCGTCGACGGCGACTTCAAGGGCAAGGTGTCCTTCCTCGCGCAGAACATCAAGACTAACGACTTCGGCGATCCGGTCTTCGACCCGTACGTCATCAAGCAGATGAACGGCGTCAACGTCGCCATCATCGGCCAGGCCTTCCCCTACACGCCGATCGCCAATCCGCGCTACTTCACGCCGGACTGGACCTTCGGCATCCAGGAAGACAACCTGCAGACCATGATCGACGAAGCGCGCGGCAAGGGCGCGCAGGTCGTCGTGCTGCTCTCGCACAACGGCATGGACGTCGACCTCAAGCTCGCCTCGCGCGTGCGCGGTCTCGACGCCATCCTCGGCGGTCATACACATGATGGTGTGCCACAGCCCATCGTCGTCAAGAACGCCGGCGGCACCACGCTGGTTACCAACGCCGGTTCCAACAGCAAGTTCCTCGGCGTGCTCGACTTCGACGTGCGTAACGGCAAGATCGCCGACTTCCGCTACAAGCTGCTGCCGGTGTTCTCCAACTACCTGCCGGCCGACCCCGCCATGGACGCGCTCATCACGCGCATCCGCGCTCCGTACGAAAAACAGCTCGGCGAAACTCTCGCCACCACGCAAGGCCTGCTGTACCGCCGCGGCAACTTCAACGGCACCTTCGACCAGTTGATTCTCGATGGCCTGATGCAGACCCAAGGCGCGGAAATCGCCTTCTCGCCCGGCTTCCGCTGGGGCACCTCGCTGCTGCCCGGCCAGGCCATCCGCATGGAAGAACTGCTCGACCAGACCGCCATCACTTACCCCAAGGTCACCGTCACCCCGATGACCGGCGCCACCATCAAGACCGTGCTCGAAGACGTTGCCGACAACCTCTTCAACCCCGACCCGTACTACCAGCAGGGTGGCGACATGGTGCGCGTGGGCGGCCTGCAGTACAGCATCGCTCCCACTGCCGCCATGGGCCAGCGCATTGGCGACCTCACCCTCAACGGCAAACCGCTCGACGCCGACAAGACCTACAAGGTCGCCGGCTGGGCCGGCGTCTCCGAAGCCGCCCGCGACGCCGCTGGCCCGCCAGTCTGGGAAGTCATGGCCAGCTGGCTGCGCCAGCAGAAAGAAATCGCCCCGCGCAAGCTCAACGAACCCAAGCTGCGTGGCTGATTTTCCGCGCTTCAACTGGCCGCAACACACTGTTGCCACGCCCGTTGAAGCGCCGGCCCGAGTCGGATAAAATCGACGACACGGGCCGATAGCTCAGCTGGGAGAGCGCTGCGTTCGCAATGCAGAGGTCGGGAGTTCGATCCTCCTTCGGTCCACCACAATCTGTTCCGACATGTTCCGTTGGAATCCTGGAATCCCAGGCACTGCAAGGTGTCCTGGGATTTTTTATTCCCGTAGGGATCGGTAAATTTATTGCAATCCGGGAGGTCAGCCTCGCCATCTCCGCCATAAGCCGCCGATTGCCCTCTATAATGCGGTGGTCCCCGTTAACTGCCAATGACCTAAGGCGTCTCCCAGCCCATGCCTTGAACCACACGATTCCAGCACAGGGTACTGCGATAGGGAGCAAACGGCCGTGCGTGTAATTCGTGGGAGGTGGCTATCATTCACAGCACAGCACAACTTTCTGCTTTGACGCGCCTGTTTTCTGCTGCTGTTTTCCGAGAAATGGCCAAAAACGGTCGGTCGAGACTTTTCTGTCGACTTGTCATCGAAACTAATCTAGGTGAACGTTGCGAATCGGCAGCGACTGTCGGCGATGCTTTTGATGCGGCCTTCGACATACTGAAAATTGCAGGACAGCGAGACGAGTATGTCTATCGTGCGGCGATCAGTCATAAGATCCTCATGGGCACGCATTCTCTTCGCACCGCATCGATGCTTAATGAGTTTCGTGCAGGATCGTGTAAAGCAGACATCGTTATTCTGAACGGTACCGCGACGGTTTACGAGATCAAATCGGAACGGGATTCGCTTGCTCGTCTGGCAAACCAGGTAGAAAACTACAAGCGTGTATTTGCTAAGGTGAATGTTATAGCCAGCGAAGCCCATGTCGATGGAGTGCTCGATACAGTTCCGGAGGATGTTGGCGTCCTGTGCTTATCCAAGCGCTACAAAATCAGCACGGTGCGCGAGGCAGTTGATTGCCCTGAGCGTATCTGCCCTGGGGTAGTCTTTGAATCGCTGCGAGCGGCAGAAGCGCTCGCAATTTTGAAAGCCATGGACATCCCTGTCCCGCGGGTGCCCAACATTCAGCGACATGCCTCGCTGCGTTCCTTATTTTCCGATCTCGATCCTGCAGCCCTACACTTTGAAATGGTGAGAACTCTGAAGCAGACTCGTGATCTGACGCCGCTGGGCGATCTCGTGCGAGAGCTGCCGCATTCCTTACAGGCGGCTGCCCTTTCAATTTCGGTCCGCCGCGCTGACCACAGCCGGCTTGTTGAAGCTGTTCGGACGCCGCTTCGCTCGGCAATGGCTTGGAGCTAGCCTATGTACCACCCCTATTTCCGTGGAAAGCAGTTCGAACTGATTACGATCCGCGAAATGGCACCGTTACTCGCCGACCAAAAATTTGTTCCTATTATTGAGCCGGTCCGAGAGTCACTGGGGGGGCTGAAGAAGACCTTACAGGCTATCTGTGACGCAGGTGGTCGTGCTATCGTGATCGTCAATCCGTACCACGGCGATCATCAGGAAGACGGAACCAATATCACCAGTTTGCTGCAGGACGACTACATCGGTAAGGAGGCGATTGCTGCTGGTATCCTTCTCCGTAGCGATATGGATGTTGCCGACGTTGTGACTTGCTATGGCAACCATGCCGATTTTAATCCGGTCTTGGTCCATGCTGGCTTTACAGCGCCGAGGGAATTGGCGACCGCCTTGGCAGCGAAGATGGCGGACATGACAAACGTGTTTGTTGAGGATCAAGATAAGCTTCTCTATCGAAAACACTTTGACCGGAGCCGCCGCATTTTGATCAAGGATGGATTCAAGCGACAGCGGAATGCGGATTATCCCCCGGTTGAGGAGTTTTCCGACCTTCATGTGACCTATGCCGATCGTGGCATGGAGGGCTTCGGAGATTTTCTAATGGTCGGCGACGTCTATAGCGAAGGCGGTGGCCCAGCCTATGCAGTTGCAATTCATTTGACGTTCATAGACGCCGACAAGGATGATGTGATGTATATCTATCACTTCGTCTCCGATACCAAGGACACGCCAACTGACCCTGCCGGTAAGTTCGGCCAAGCGCTTGCCAAGCTTATCAAGACACTCGATAGCGGAAATTCGAAATTACTCGAAACCGAGGCCGTCAAGGAATTCCGTGACCTTCACGTCAAAGGCCACTTTCCTGGCCTCGGCTACATCAAAAAGCTTTCGATGAAGCATCATATCGAGACGCTCGCCGCTTATCTTGACTGAGGCCGGCGTGGCAAAGCGATGCTGCTGTCCCGAATGCTTTGGCGATTATGGGCTACGCAACAACATCTTCCCTACACTGGATCCACAGCACGGTACCTGTAGCTTTTGTGGAACCGTCGATGCCATGCTGGTAGAGCCGGCAAGGCTCACGAATTTGTTTGAGATGCTCGTCAATGTCTATGAGCCCAATGACGAGGGTAAGCTGCTAGTTGAGTGGATGAAGGATGACTGGGCGCTGTTCAATCATCCATCCATGGACGTCGTGCATGCCAAGGAGTTACTAGCGGAAATTCTCAATGATGGTGAGATTGTCCGTCAGCCCTTCGCGCCGTCGCCAAGCTATATCAGCGAAGGCTTGGTCAAGTGGGAGACGTTGCGCGATGAAATGATGTATGCGAACCGCTGGTTCCTAACGGTATCGCTTGATACGAACAGGCTGCGCGAGCTCCTTGACCTGCTTTTGGCATCCACGCTGCCGCGCCGATGGTTCCGCGCGCGCATCCAGACCGACGATGAGGTTTTCTCGATCGACAAGATGGGGGCTCCGCCCAAGCGTCGTGCTTCACATGGTCGCGCCAATCCAGCCGGCATTCCATATCTCTATATCGCCTCTAAGCCGGAAACAGCCGCCGCTGAAATCCGGCCACACACGGGCGAAGTAGCATGCGTAGCCAGCTACTTCATTCCCGAGATACGCGCGGTTGACCTGCGCCATCCGCGTAAATTGGTTTCGCCATTTATTCTTACCGACGCAAGCGAGATCGGTCAGTTACGTGCAGATCTTCCTTTTCTGGAGCGACTCGGCGATGAGCTTACCCGTCCGGTTTTGCCGTCCGGGGCAGCAATCGACTATATCCCGAGTCAGTATTTGTGCGAATTCATCAAGACATGCGGCTTCGATGGGGTCGTGTATAGAAGTTCGGTCAGCGACGGTATCAATCTGGTGCTATTCGATCCCGGCAAAGCCACTGGCGGAGCTGTGTCCTTGTTCAATGTAACCAAGGTGTCGGTCGAAGTAGCTGCGACGTAGGAGCTAAGTCACCCAAGCCATGACTGCACCGTGAAGTCACTGATAGAGAACGGAATCGTTTCTCCAGCCATCTACGAAGCGTGATGAGTTTTACAACTGTGAGCTCGCAGCTCAACTGTCACTTAATTTTGCGCGTGCTTGCTGATAGGCCAAAATCGCCACCTCTCCGAAGGTTGATAGGAAGAATCAAATGTCACTTCTATCATTCGCTGACGCGATCGCCGATTCCGAGACCTATACGAAACGACACCTTTTGTTGGGTAATGGTTTCAGCATTGCTTGCCGTGCCGATATTTTTCACTATGGTTCGCTGTTCTCACGGGCAAATTTCTCGGCAGTGCCGGAGGTCGTTTCTGTATTTGATGCACTTGGTACGGAGGACTTCGAGGCTGCGATTCACGCGTTGGAGAATGCGGCGAGAATTCTCCCACCTTATCTAGGACACGGAGCTGTAGCCCCAGCGAAAATGACCCAACATGCCATGATTCTGAAGGAGATTCTCGTTCAGACGATCGCCGGCAACCACCCACACATACCGCTTGATATTCCTGACACTAAGTTTTGGGCTTGTCGCCGCTTTCTTTCCCATTTCCTGTCAGGTGACAAAGCGGGACATGTGTTCACGCTCAACTACGATCTTCTGCTGTACTGGACACTCATGCATGACGACATGCCGTTCGATGAACCAATCGATCTAGCGACAAACGATGGCTTCGGGAATGACGAGGATGAGCCGGATGCAGACTATGTCGTATGGCAGGGGGAGACGAACGCGCACCACGCCCGCGTATTTTTTTTGCATGGTGCCCTGCATCTGTTTGATTCTGGTAAAGAATTGCTCAAATATACTTGGGTCCGGAGAGGGGAGCCACTAATTGATCAGGTACGCGCTGCACTGGCTAACGATGCTTTCCCGCTGTTCGTAGCTGAGGGAAAGAGCGCACAAAAGAAGGCGAAAATTCGCCATAACGCCTACCTTTATCAAAGCTTCAAGCAGTTCACGGCGAACGTTCAGCAAGGCAGGCATTGCATTTTCATATTCGGCCATTCACTGGCTGAAAACGATGATCACATCCTCATGCGGATCGGCCGCGGACGATGCAGAAAACTCTATGTCGGAATCTACGGAGATCCCCTCGCTGAGCCGAATCAGGCGATCATGAGGCGCGCGGGGGCTCTATCTACCATGCGGAGTGAAAGATGGCCGCTGGACGTGGATTTCTATGATGCGGAATCGGCTGGAATTTGGGGGCGATAGATGACCTGACTCGGAGTCGCTCGTAGAGCTGGGAGTCGATTCGTGATCGCTGTAATGGAGTCCTATGTGCGATTGACGTTGGGGTCAACAAGAATATTAGGGGG